>NZ_LZLL01000308.1:0-4899 GCF_001669335.1 Mycobacterium sp. 1245852.3
ACCGACCCAACCGGCGCGGTGTTCGGCTTGTGGCAGCCGCTGGAGCACCGTGGCTTCGAGCTCATCGGGGCGGCCGGCAGTCCGGTCTGGCACCAGCTGACCACGCGCGGCTACGGCGCGGCCCTCGACTTCTACCGCGACGTGCTCGGATGGCAGACCGAGCCGGTTTCCGATACCGACGAATTCCGCTACAGCACAGCCCGGTTCGGCGATGAGGAGCTGCTCGGCGTGATGGACGGCGCGGCCTTGTCGGAGGAGATTTCGCCTAACTGGGTGATCTTCTTCGGCGCCGAGGATGTCGACAAGACGCTGCGGGTGATCGCCGACAACGGCGGCGCCGTGGTGCGCGACGCCGAGGACACCCCGTACGGACGGCTGGCCGCCGCGAGCGATCCGACGGGTGCGATCTTCAACCTGTCCTCGCTGCCGACCTAGCGATCCAAGTGCGGCGAGCCGCGCGCTCGCTCACGCGGGCCGGTGCCGCGGTCCGTTAATCTCGCTAGCATGACTCGCCGACTCCGTCCCGGTTGGCTGGTGGCGTTTTTCGCCGTGGTGGTGTCGGCCAGCGCATGGCTGCCGTGGCTGAGGACGACCGTGAACGGCGGGGGCTGGGCCAACGCCATCGGCGGCGCACACGGCAACCTGGAACTGCCGCGGGGGTTCGGCGCGGGCCAGCTCATCGTGCTGTTGGCCTCGACGCTGCTGGTGGTCGGCGCGATGATCGGTCGTGGCCTCTCGGTGAAAGTGGCTTCGATTGCCGCCCTGTTGATTTCGTCGCTGCTGGTGGCCCTCACGGTGTGGTATTACAAGATCAACGTCTGCCCGCCGGTGTCGGCCGAATACGGCCTCTACGTCGGGGCGGGTGCTGCCGTCTGCGCGGTGGCGTGCTCGCTGGTGGCCGTCATCGCGGCGTTGGCCTCTGGACGGCCCGTCCGCTGAACCGTCAGGCCGACGGGAATTCGTGTTTTCCCGAACTGGCGCTGTGGCCGGGCTCGTTGACGCCGAACACGAAGGGCGCGAACACGATCTCGCGACCGTCCGGGTCGCGGAAGGTGACCGCGCCGGTGGCCGCCCAATAGGGGTGCTGTTCGACAGGCGACGTCCCGGCCGCTAGAAGACGGGCGGTCGCGGCCTGTTGGGCCCGCTTGTCGGGGAAGTACAGGCACAGCTGCTCGTGCTGGTCCACAGCGATGGGCTCGGGCGATTCGACGATCTCCAGCGTCAGGTTCCAGCCGGGCAGCCCGAAGATGGCGCCGTTGCTGCCGTAGCTTCCCTCGAAAGTCTCATAGAGCGGCAGCCCTACTAGTTCACGGTAAAACCGCACCGTCTCAGCGAAATTCGACGACCGGCGAGCGAAACGCAGACCGCCGATTGGGGCCAGCTGTGCGGGCCAGTGCGTCATCCGGCGGCGATGCGGCATCGTCACAGCCCAATCGCCGCGGCCGCCGACTCCGTGGTGCGCCAACGCCGCAGCTCTGTTCCGGGTGCCCACGTCGAATGGGTGCCGCTGGAGATGCGCTCCGGCAGTTGTACTTTGCACACCGGGCCGTCGCCGACCCGGGCGGCATCGAACACCAGGCAATAGGAGGCGTCGGCGTTCATGTCGGTGGTGAGGGTGACCAGGTAACCGTCGTCTTCGCCGACGGCGCCCGCGCGCGGCGCCATCGCGGTCTCGCTGCCGTAGACGCCGTCGCCGAAGGCGAATTTTTCCTCGTACCCGGTGCGCAGGTCGTGTTTGACCAGACCGTCGAACAAGAACCAGCCGGGCTTGCCGGTGGCGGCGTAGGTGTAGCGGTAGTCGCGCGCGGCGTGGCCGGGATTGATGGTGCCGAACTCGGTGATGGACTCCGAGAGCTGCTCTTCTCGTACCGCGCCGGTGACCAGGTTGAAGCGCCACCGATGCAGCCGGGCCTGCAGACGATCCAAGGCGAGGAAGCGAAACAGCTTCTCCCACTTGGTTCCTCCGGTATCCAGGGGAGACGGATCACCTTCGAAGAATCCGTCGAGCACGATCTCGTCGCCGACCTCGTAGGCATTGGTGAAGTGCAGCACGAAAGTGGGATCGGCCTCGAACCAGCGAATGTCTCCGGTGCCGCCGCGGCGCGGAATCACCGCGAATCGCGACGGCATGTCGGGATAGAAGCGGGGCAGGTGCACGTCGTGCTCGAGCAGCTGAGGATCCCAGAACAAGGGGAAATCGTTGAGGATGGCGTAGTTTTCGGTGAACGCCATGTCATGGGGGAGCCGCGGGCCGGGCAGCGGGATGTCGACATAATGTGCCAGCTCGTTGCGCTCGTCGACCACGCCATAATGCATGTACGGCTCTTGCTTACTGTAGTTGAAGAACAGCAATTCGCCGGTTCTGTTGTCTACCTTGGGATGTGCGGACGCGCCCCAGTCGGCCGGAAAGCCGCCGTTCCAGCACTCCTTGCCGAGGGTGTCGGCCGTGTACGGGTCGATCCGGTACAGGTCGCCGCACTGGTAGAAACTGGTCAGCGCGACCCCGCGGTGGACGATGACGTCTGTGCTTGACGCATCCTTCATCCGGGTGCGCGCGCCCCACCCTTGCTCGCGGCGGGCCAGTTGGACGGGCTCGGCCAGACCCGGCCACAGCGGTCCGCCGGCCTCGTTCTCGGCGAGAAAACCGTCGGCGCGGATGAATCTGTTGCGGTAGAAGGCCTTTCCGTCCCGGAAGCCAACCACGTGCACCATGCCGTCGCCGTCGAACGGGTGATAGGTCTTCAGTGCCGGGTGGAGCGGGTTCTCGGTGTTGCGCAGGTAGACGCCGTCCAGGTCGCGGGGGATCTCACCCTCGACGGCGACGAGGTCATCGGCGTCCCACTCGGTGGTCTGGGGGCGCCATGGCCCTGTTCGGTAGGGGTGATCGTCGTCTTCGGGCAGGGTTGACAGGAACTTGCCGACGATTCCAACATCCATGGCTCACGCGCCTTCGGTGCCGCTGACGACGAAACTGACTGTGGTTGCGGTACTTCCGCCGAAGTTCAGCGTGCCGAAGGTCTGCGCGCCGTCGACCTGATACTCGCCGGCGGCGCCGCTGACCTGCTTGGCCGCGTCGAGCAGCATCCGCACGCCGGACGCGCCGACCGGGTGTCCGCCGCCGATCAGCCCGCCGCTGGGGTTGATCGGCAGCCGGCCCCCGATCTCGATCTCGCCGTTCTCGACGGCCTTCCACGATTCACCCGGACCGGTCAACCCGAGATGGTCGATGGCCAGGTACTCGCTCGGGGTGAAGCAGTCGTGCACCTCGAAGCCGTCCACGTCGTCGAGGCCGCGCCGCGCGCGGCGCAACGCATCGGCGACCGCGGCCCGCACGTGGGGCAGAACGTACGGGTCACCGTCGGCGCGGTCCAGTTTGTGTCGTAGTCCCAGCCCGACCGTGCGGTGACCCCACCCGTCGATGCGCCCGATCGGGCGCGCATCGGGGTGTTCGCGCAGATAGGCGTCGCTGACGAGCACCAAACCCGCGCCGCCGTCGGTCATTTGGCTGCAGTCGAACCGCCGCAGCCGGCCTTCGGTGATCGGGTTGGTCGCGTCGTCGTCGCCAATCGGGTCCGGGATGGTCCACTCGCGGGTCTGCGCGTTGGGATTGCGCCGAGCGTTGGCGAAGTTGAGCTGTGCGATGGCTCGCAGGTGCGCGTCGTCCAGGCCGTACCGCCGGTCGTATTCGTCGGCCAGTTGGGCGAACATGGACGGCCACAGGTAGCGGGCGTCGGCGCCCTCGTGTCCGGTCCACGCGGCGGCACCCAGATGCTGGGCGGCGGTGTCGCCGGGGACGGTCTTTTCCAGCTCGATGCCCACCACCAGTGCGGTGTCGTATGCGCCCGATCGCAGATCGGCCATCGCCGCCAGCACCGCCACGCTGCCGGACGCGCACGCCGCTTCGTGGCGCGAGGCCGGGGTGTCCCACAGGCCGTCGCAGACAGTCGCCGGCATCGCCCCGAGGTGGCCCTGGCGGGCGAACATCTCACCGAAGGCGTTGCCGACGTGCACCACCTCGATGGCGGCCGGATCGACCTTCGCCGCGGTCAGTGTGGCGTCGACAACCTCGACGGTCAGCGCTGCGAAGTCGCGGCCTTCTCTGGTCAGGTTGCGCGCGAAATCGCTTTGGTAACCACCGAGAATCCACACGCCTGGCGACCCATCCATACGCCGACGGTACTCCCGCACCGCGGTGTTGTTGAGGCCAATCGGCGAGCCGTTGCGGACCGGTGTTCGGGCCGTGAAAGGCCCGAGAAGAGGGCGGCCCCGTCGGCTCTCGGGCTGAACCGACGGGACCTGGGCGGACACGAAGGCCGGCCGACGTGCTCGCCTCTGTTGGATCATTGCCGCCCATGGGGGTCGACAAACATGCTGACCCAATCTGTTTCAGTGTGGCATGACGTTCGCGCTGTGCCAGGCGAATGGCGAATTTCGTTTTGCGTGTGTGCAACAGCGTCGGGTCGGTCCCGTCGGCGAGAGTCTGAGCTGCGCCAATGTGGTGCGCTTGTACCGATGCGCGCCCGGGGCGCGACCGGCGCGGCGCGCCGCTGCCCGGCTGGACGACAGGTCGTCGCGCAAGCCGATGTCTGTGCCGTTCTCCTCGGCTCGGTCAGCAAAGTGGTGCCCCACCCACCGCGGCGCCTCGAACGGCGGCCCCGGGCGCCGATGGACCCCGGGAATGAAACGCCCGCTACCGAGTGACGGGAGTGTCGCCGGCGGGAAGCCGCCTCGGTTCGGTCCGACCGGCCCGTGGCCCCATCCTGGCAGCGCTTCCGGCGCCGCGTGGTTGACTGTGTTGGCGACAAGGGCAAAGCCGACAACGCCTCTCAACTGCACGGTTCGGCCCGGAGTTAACCGTCGAACGGCTGCGGCCCCACCGCGATCGCCGCGTTGCGACAC
>NZ_LZLL01000309.1:0-6927 GCF_001669335.1 Mycobacterium sp. 1245852.3
CCGCTCGAATTGATCATGGCCTGACCACGGCCATTACTCCCCCCGGGCCGCCAGCTGCAGATGCTCGGATCGCTATCCGATGGCTACTCCTGATTGGTCATACCCGCGAGGTATGGCCGGGCGCCCGATTCGGTATTGGACGTCGTCCGGCGCATTGTGGAAACGTCGGTGCTGCAAAGGGCTTGGCGATTGCTGTCCCCTACTCCGTAGGGCAGGCATCAAGGCACTTGTAAACCGTTGCGGGCGTGGTCGGTTCGGGCCGGTTGCTGGAGGTCGCGTCGGCATGGTGTTTCTCCAGTGACAGGGAGCGGCCACGCGGGACTTGAGTCATGTTGAACCGAGCGCCCTTTCGGCACGTCTTTATAGAAGTACACCTAGAGAACGATCAGGAGAACTTTGTGGATACTGTGTTGAAGCAGCGGTTCGACTACGACATCATCGTCTGCGGTGCTGGCTCGTCAGGATCGGTGATCGCCGGTCGGTTGGCCCAATATCCCGACATCAAGGTCTTACTGTTGGAGGCCGGTGGCAGCGATGACGTCCCCAGCGTGACCGAGGCCAGTCAGTGGCCATCGAACCTTGGCAGCGAACGTGATTGGGGATTCCTCTCCGATCCTGACGGCCGGCTTCATGGACGCGCCATCGCGTTTTCAATGGGCAGAGTGCTCGGTGGCGGGTCCGGTATCAACCTCATGATTTGGGCGCGGGGGCACCGCAGCGACTGGGACCACTACGCCTCTGAAGCCGCTGAGCCGGCGTGGGGATACGCAAACGTCCTTGATTTGTATCGCCGGATCGAAGATTGGCATGGCGTCGGTGAGCCAAGTCATCGGGGCAGGGGTGGGCTGGTGTTCGTACAACCGGCGCCCGATGCGCATCCGCTCGCCGCAGCGACGCTGGAAGCCGCTAGGGCACTGGGAATTCCGACGTATCAAAGCGCCAACGGCCGCCTGATGGAGGAGACCCGCGGCGCTGCCATCGTCGACCTGCGCTGCCGCGACAACAAACGCCTATCGGTGTTTGGCACGTACGTCGCCCCGCATCAGCGGCAGCCGAATCTGACGGTGGTGCCGCACGCGATGGTCACCCGCGTGCTCTTTGACGGCAACCGTGCCACCGGTGTCGAGGTCGTCCATGACGGCGCGGTTCACCGGGTGCGCGCCAGCGCCGAGGTCGTGCTGTCGCTCGGTGCCATTCACACGCCCAAGGTGCTCATGCACTCCGGCATTGGCGACCAAGACGAACTGCATCGAGTCGGCGTTCCCGTTCGCCAGCACCTGCCCGGGATCGGGCGCAACCTTCAAGACCACTATGGGTTCGACTGTGTCTGGGAGTTTCCCGAGACCATCCAGGGCAGCACTCAGGTGGGGTCGGCACTGTTTTGGGATTCCGGCGCTGCCGATGTCCAGGGTCCGGACCTCTTCGCATGCTCAGGGCCATTCCCGAAAGCGACAGCCGAAAATGCCGCGAAATACGGTCTGCCGCGGAGCGGTTGGACGTTGTTCGGCGCGCCCACGCACCCCTACAGTCGCGGTCGACTCCGGTTGTCCGGCCCCGACCCGACCGATCCCATCCGGATCGAAGCTGGCGCGCTATCAGACCCCGAAGACTTCAAGACCGCGATCGCGTGCATCGAAACCCTGCGCGAGATCGGTAACTCCCGAGAGCTTCGACCTTTCGTCGCGCGCGAGGTCATGCCCGGCGACCTGACCGGCACCGAGTTGGAGACGTATCTGCGCGACGCCGTCACCACCTACTGGCACGAATGCGGAACCGCAAAGATGGGGCGTGACTCGATGTCGGTGGTCGACGGACACCTGAAGGTCTACGGCATCGAGGGCCTGCGTGTCGCCGATGCCTCCATCATCCCGCGTATCAGCACGGCCAACACCATGGCACCGTGCGTCGTGATTGGCGAGCTGGCTGCACAATTCATCAAAGTTGACCATCGAATCTAAAAGTGTAGCGCCGCACAGGATCTCATTCGCCATCGCCATCGGATATGTACCACAAGTTAATCCAGCCATCGCAGAAATAGAGGATGGATGCAATCGACGCTGCAACCTGCCGATCCCCACGCCACCTGCACCTGACAACCGATGCCTTCACAACGGTTCGAGCCACGCCAAGGTCAATTCGGAGTCGCGCCCGACAGCTTGGTGTTGGTTCAGGAATTTCTCAACACGGCCCCCATCCAGGGGTACGACACTGATCTGCTGCTCGACGTCGAACTGACAGGAAACTGGTGCGCCGCTACGGTGCCCAAGTGGGCGGCGCTGCGAGACGCCGACGCCCAACCGCCGTCGCTCAAGCTAGAGGATCTGCCGAAACTCCGGGAGTTGCGCGACGGCATCGCGAAAATGGTCAACGGAAGATCCCCCGATGATGGCCAGCTGAGCTGTATCAGCTCCATTCGCGGAGCCTTCGCTCTGTCGGACTGCAATGGACTGCAGATAACGCCCACCGGCAGCGGCTGGCGTTGGCTAGCGTCGGCCCTCTTCAGCGAGATCTATCGAAGTCAGCTGAATGACACATGGAGACGGATCAAGCAATGCCGCAAGCCATTTTGCGGGACAACGTTTTACGACCGCTCGAAGAACAACAGCGGCGCGTGGTGCAACGTAAAGAGGTGCGGAAACGCCGCGAACCTGCGAGCACTTCGGGCGCGCCGACGCGACGAACGTGAGCGCGCGAACGCAAACGCTCCGGGACAGCATGACTACTGCCGACGCCCAGAAGATCGGTGACGATCAACCGGCTGAACGAGGCGAACCGGCAAGGTCGGCAGCGACGCGATCGCTCATAATCTGTTAAAGCGAGGTGCAGATCACCACTTCGAGCGTAGGCAGTCTTGGGCTTTCGTGTCATGGCTGCATCCCGCCGCCGGATGGGCATTACGAGCGAGGTGTACGGGCGGTTGATCGTTAAGCGGGATCTCAGCGCTCCCTCAGATTTTTGCGGAGAATCTTTCCAGATGCCGATTTCGGGATGAATGTGGTGAATTCGACCTCACGAATCTTTTTGTATGGAGCGACGCTTCTAGCCACGAACTCCATCACCTCGGCGGCAGTCAGCGAAGCGGAGGATGGGGTGACGACAAACGCCTTGGGGATTTCCTCGCCGGACTTGGGGTCTATGGCTGGAACCACGGCGGCATCCACTATCGCGGGGTGGGTCAGCAACAGTGCCTCGAGTTCAGCGGGCGCCACCTGATAGCCCTTATATTTGATGAGTTCCTTGAGGCGGTCGATGATGTAGACACAGCCGTCGGCGTCGACGCACGCCAGGTCTCCTGTGTGTAGGAACCCGTCCTCGTCGATGGTGTCGGCTGTCGCCTCATCGTTGCCGAGGTAGCCGATCATCACATTCGGGCCCTTGATCCACAGCTCGCCTGCTGCGCTGACACCGTAGTCGGGGACCGCGATCTCGACACCGGTCTCGGGCGCAACAAGCTTGCTGACCGTGTTCGGGAGAGTCCACCCGCAGGAATGCACCTGCGCGACAACGCCTATCGTATCCCGCCCCCCGTCGACGGGCATGCTGTGGCCGACTCCGCTCAGCTCACTCATTCCGAAGCCCTGCAGCACCGCCACACCGAGTCGGGCGCCCACCGTGCGTGCGAGTTCACCGTCTAGCGGCGCGGCACCACACATGACGACTTCCAGCGAGGACAGGTCGTAGGAATCCACCATTGGGTGCTTGGCCAGCGCGACGGCCACCGGTGGCACGATAAATGCCTTGGTGCACCGGTGATCCTGAATGGCGCCCAAGAACGCGGCCAGGTCGAACGAAGGCATAACGACCAGCTTCGCGCGCGGCACCAGTGAAGCCGTCAGCAGCACAGACAAGCCATAGATGTGAAAGAACGGCAGCACGGCCAGAACGACGTCGTCGGCGCCGACGAGGTTGAGGGGTTGAACTTGGGCGGCATTGGCTACCAGGTTGCGGTGGGTCAGCATCACCCCCTTTGGAAGACCGGTGGTTCCGGAGCTGTAGGGGAGCACCGCCAAGTGGTCGGCCGGATCAAAGCTTCTGGCACCAGCGCAGTGAACCGCCGGCTGGGACCTGAAATCGACTTCGTCGAGCATAAGCACCTCGCCGGGCGCGAGTCCCATTTGCGCGGCAGCGGTTTCGGCCTTCTCGCGGTGCTCATCGACGGCCAGCATCATCCGAGCATGTGAATCGCGCAACTGCCGAGCAATTTCATCCGCGGTCGACAACACGTTGAATGTGGTTGCGGTCGCACCTGCTCGCAGGATGCCGTGAAACGCGACTGCGAACGCTGCGCTGTTGGGCGAAAGTAGCCCGACCACGTCACCGACGCCAACTCCGCGGGCGACGAGATTCGCAGCGAATGCTTCGATGTGATCAATCAGCTCCCCGTAGTGTGTCGTGGCACCCGTGTTCGCCTCGACGAGCGCGACGCGCTGGCGGTCGTCGTCGGTGATGCCGTCGAACAGGTAATTGAAGACAGGGACGTCGGGAATGCAGACATCTGGGAAGGGGCTGGTGAAGCTCACCGTACTCCAATCTGGTTGGTGTTCTTTGACTGCGGTCTTAGAGCCCTTGGTTTGTCAGCCAGGATTCGATCAATCCGGCGACCGCCCTCCACTGAGGTTCGAGCATCATCTCGTGCCCGACGCCGGGAATGAGGACCGGTTTGGTTCCGTAGGCCGCGGCGGTTCGACGCACGTGTTTGGGCCGATAAATTTGGTCGTGCTCGCCGCCGATGATCAACATCGGCGAGCGGACTTTCTTGGTTTTGACCAGATCACCGACCACCGTGTCAAACATCATCGCCCGCGTGCTGTCGGGTTGGATGAGCCGCGTAAAACTGTCGACGAGGCTGTCTGGCGCATCCTCACCGAAGAACAACTGCCGTGCACCAGCGGACGTCCCCACTAGATCTAGCGGGTTGGCGGTCAGGGCGAATTTGGTTGAACGCCAAGGGTGACGACATATCATGCGCATTACGGAGTCAAGCTGGCCGCCGCGTGGTGGGGTCGAAGCCATCAGTACGGCCGCTGGTGCGTCGTGCGTTTCAAGATACTTCTGCACGACAAAGCCGCCCATGGAATGCCCGACGAGGATGGGCGGCTCTGGGAGCGAGCCGACGACCTCACAAAGATCGGTGACGTAGTCGGCAATCGAACACAACCGCAGCGACTTGCTCAACGAGCTGTGGCCGTGACCGCGCAGACTGGGCGCCAAGACGCGAAATCCCCGGTCGACGAAGAAGGCAACGAAATTTTCCTGCCAGCACCAGGCGGCATGCCAAGCTCCGTGCACGAAAACGATCGAATGCCGACGTTTTTGAGTGGGCCTTCCGGTGTCAAACAATTCGAGCATCCTTATCCCTGTTTTCGTCGCTTCGTGGTGGTTGTGGAAGGGATTCGTCACACTCGGACCCAGGCGCACTCCGCCAGCAACACCGACACATCAGGATTCGCGGTGAGTCGACGCGCAACCACCGCCCCCGACGTCCCGGCACCACACACGACAACGTCGTACCGCTGCTCCACCACACCTGCCATCACAACCTCCTCGATGGAATAACGATCGCTATCTCACTAGAACGCGCCGGCCACGAAAAAGGTTCAACTCGAATCAAACTGACAAAGAACACCAAGGCCACCAGTGATCGTGGGCGGAGCCACTGGTGCATTCGGAGACGTACCCGCCGGCTGTGCGCCCCAGCTGTGGTCTCGACGCCGAATGATCCGTGAAGCCGGGCTCGGCGCGTTCAAGCGGGTCGCCAAGGACGCACCCAGCACGCTCGGTAGCCGCATCCGACAAACCATTGATACCCCTGGCCTGCCGGACACGGCCCTGTTCGAGCAGCAAGCGGCGCCCTGTTGGCGCCCACGGACGTCATCAACCGGTCGTCAAAAAGAACGACGAGCACCTCGACCGGCTCACCCACGCGTCGGCGTTGCTCAGGTTCGCAGCGACTGAAATGTCGCGAGCTGCAGATCAATACGCGGGGAGGGCGGCCGCTTGCCGAAGTACAACCCGCCAGCCCATTCCCACACCCAGCTTGTTGGCCAGTCCATGCTGGGCAATCATGTTTAGATCATGTAGTTTTCGGCCCAATGAAGAGGATCGGTGCAGCGCGTCAGAACCAACCGTGTCGACAAGCAGTTGCACCGCGTCTCGACACGTCGTCCCCGTTGTTCGGCTACGTCCGCCACGGATGATCGGGCGGCAGCGCCTGCGGACATTGCAGGCGCGTGGAGCGCAAATGAACGAGCTACGCGCCGTCTTTGCCGTCGCGCAGGGAATGGACCATGCTCTGCAAGATCCGGAACGCCTGTGACTGCTCGGCCTCGCTAAGGCCGGCCAGCATTCTGACCTCGACGGAACGGACCGCCGCCGACGCCTTTTCGAGGCTCCGTCGGCCGCGGGGTGTGAGCCGGGTCGGAAGGACCTTCCCGACGGGTGCCTCGGCGGGCCTGGTCACGAAGCCGTCTCGTTCCAGAGCCTGCAGCAGCACGTTCATCGACTGCCGTGTCACGAACGCGCCCCGGGCGAGCTCGGAGTTCGACAAGCCCGGGCGTTGAGCCAGCAACTCGAGGCACGAGTAGTGCGTCACGCTCATCCCGAGTGGCCGCAGCACCTCCTCCATGGCTGCGCGAAGTGCACTCGACGCCTCTTTCAGCACGTAACCCAGTGACGTCTCCAAGTCGACGCCCACACCGCCTTGACTCATGTCAGCATTCTGACATACAGTCACGTATGTCAGAAAACTGACATACGTCGAAGGAGTTGCCTCATGCCTGCCACCGGTCCTGACTTTATCTCGCTCCAAGCGCGCGATCTCGCTGCGTCGCAGGCCTTCTACGAGCGATACCTCGGCCTCGTCCGATCGCAGGCCGGGCCTCCGCACGCAGTGGTGTTCGAGACGAAGCCGATCGCGTTCGCACTCCG
>NZ_LZLL01000310.1:0-8724 GCF_001669335.1 Mycobacterium sp. 1245852.3
TGCGGGTCGGCTCGATGGTAGGCGTCGAGGTCCTCGATGCGCAGGGCCAGCGGGTTGGCGAAGCGTCGACTGGACGGGGTGTAGGGCGAGGGCTGAACCGGATGCGTCGGACCGGGGGCGTTGAGCGGGTTGAGCAGTACCGCACCCGCGCCGTGCGCCGCCGCGGTCCACTCGATGAACTCCCGCAGGTCGGCCAGATCACCGATGCCCCAGGAGCGGCCCGAGCGCAGCGCATAGAGCTGCAGCATCCATCCCCAGGTCACCGCCGTCTGGGGCACTCGCGGCGGGGCCGCGACCAGGGTGACTTCTTGGCCGTCCGCGGTGTGCAGGCGGTACCAGCCCGGCGCCAGATCGCCGGGCAGTTCGTCGCGCACGTCGGCGCGGGTGCCGTCCTCGCCGACCAGCGCCGCCGCGCCGGGCAACGGCCGCGGCCGGCCGTCCAGTCGCATCGCGATTGTCGGTGCCAGGGCTCCAGCGCGCTTGCGCTCGGCCAGCTTCGCCAATTCGCGACGCCGATCGGACTCGCTGGCGGCATCGACCTCGAGCAACCCGAGCACGCGGACCACCACGTCGGCGTCGACCTCGACCGGTTCTCGTCGCTCATTGCGGTAAAAGGTCGCCACGCCATGGGCCTGGGCCAGCTGGCGCAGGTCCTCGGGCACCGGCTTGGGTGTGGCCATCAGATCGTCCGCACGGGCAGCGCGGGGTGACTGGGTGACGGCTGGAGATTGCGAGCAGGGCAAGTACTCAGATAGCAAAGAGGCGGGGGCACTTTCGGAACGTACCCATCCGCGGCCGACTTACACGGGCCGCCCGCGTCGTGAGTAACCGAAAGCGGCGCGCGATTCGCCGGAGTGAAAACGACTCGGCCACATGCGGAGCCGATGCGCCAGGACCGAGGGCCCCGTTCAGATGCGCAGCACCGGACCCAGCGCCGACAGCGGGATGTGCGCCTGGACGGTGCCCCCGTCCATGTACCACTGCGGCAGGCCGGGGGAGAAGTTGATCGGCTCGTCGTGGCCGACCGGATAGTCGGGCATGTAGATGATCAACTCGTCGGGCGTCAGCGCCCACGCCTTGTACGCGCCCGAGTAGACCTTGTCGGGGGTCCAACGGTCGAGGATGAACGGGTAGGTGCCCGGATCATGCGGTGGCGGAGCCTGATTGAGTGCGGTATCGATGAACGGCGCAGCCAGCGGCGGGATCGCGGTCAGCGGGTTCACCGTGGTCAGATCGGCGAGCTGCACCCGTCGGCCCGCTGCCATGTCGAAGGTGAATGTCCGATAGGCGTTGTTGGGTTTGGGCCCGTCGGCGTGATAGTCCTCGTGGAACACCGCGCTGAGCAGGTTGCCGTGCCGGAAGACCTCGAAATTCTCCTCGCCGTAGCTGTCGGCGGCCATGCTGGCGTTTGCGGTCTTCCAGTTGCTGACCAGGGTATGCAGGTAGTCACGGATCACCGGGCCGGTGGTCGGGTTGTCGACCAGGTCGTCGGGCACGGCGACCTTGATGTCGCGAACGGCGTTGCGTTCCGAGGTCACCGCGGTGTGGCAGTACTGGCCGTCCCAGTTGCCGCCGAGCTCACCGCAGAACGACGGCGCGGACGCGTGCGTGGTGGCCGCGCCGGGAATCGTTGCGGCCGTAACCAATACAAACGCCGCCGCCAGTCTCTTGAGCATGGGTTGCTCCGCTCGACTCAGAGGAGTTGGACTTTGCTTGCCCGCCAGCGGCCGTCGACCTTCTCCATGGTCATCTTGATCCTGCTGCGGTCGATGCGCGGGTCGGGCGCGGCGGTGTTGGTGACGGTCTGGTCGATGAACAGCAGCACGACGACCTTGTCGGTCGTTTCGGACTGGATGGCCGAGTCCACCACCACGCCGTGCGCGGTCGCCTTGTTGTCGATCAGCAGTTGGCGAAGCTTGACGCTGGATTGGGTGTACATGTCCTTGAATTCGCCGGTCGCGCCGTCCAGCACCTGCTTGAAGTTGTCGTCCACCTTGTTCGAATCGATGCTCGTCAACACCTGCGCATAGGCGATGGCCGCCTGTTGGGCCTGTTCGCCCGCCACCTTCAGCTGATGGTCCTGCCACTGCCGCCACCCGAGGAACCCCGAAACGCCAAGCGCGGCAACCAGTAACACCGGCAGCACGCTGCGGCGCAGATACCGCCGCCAGGGCCGCTGGGCGCGCTCGGTGTCGGGACGCTTGCGTTTGAGCAGCGGGCCACCTTCGTCCTCGTCTTCGTCCTGCCCGTCAGCCTCGTCGGTGGACTCCTCGGCGCGCGCCTCGCCGGTGTCTTCGCCTGCGGCTGCCGCTGTTTCGGCGCCCGTTTCCGCTTCGACGTCCGTGTCCGTGTCGGCGTCGACTTTCGGGTTCTTCTTGGTGGTCACGACCACGATCATCTCCTAAAGGTCGGCTGGGATGGGCCAGGGCTCAGTGCGGCGGTTCGATCGGCAGCTGCGGACCGCCGTAGGGGGTGGGAATGGTGTAGCGGCCCCGCGGGGTCGGATCGGTTCGCTGGCCCAGGTTCGCGCCCGGCGGCGGGCCGGCGGTGTCGTCGCCGCCCGGACGTGGCGCGTTCTTGGCCCCGCGGATCGAGACCGCCGGGTCGTCGTCGCGGCAGTAGGTGTACATGAACGGCTCGTAATAGTCGGCGGCCGAGGAGGCGTGCGCCGGTGTCCCGTAGTCGCAGACGTAGCGGGGATACAGGTCGGCGGTCGCCCAGACGCCGCCGTCGTGAAAGGCGCTCGTCACCGCGTCCAATACCGACCCGCGGTAGTCGGGGAACAGTGCGTTGAGCGCCGGGACCCGCAGATAGAACAGCTGTGACATGGTGGCCATGCTGCCCAGCAACTGCACCATCGTGTCGGAATTGTCGGCGAACAGATTGTCGACGGCCGACAGCGTGCGCGGCGTCTGCTGCGTCAACCGGCGGTAACCGGCCTGCATTCTGGCCACGCCGGTCAGCGTCTGGTTGAGTTCGGTTGCGGCGGAGCCCAATCCGGCGTTTTTGTCGCTCGCCAGGGTGAGCACCACCCGGCTGGTCTTGATGATGCTGGTGGTCTGGGGCAGCACCGAATCGAGCGTCGACAGCAGGAACGTGCCGCCGTCCACGATGGCGGTCAGCTTGGCCGGGCCCTGTCTGCTCAGGCTCAACTCCTTCTTGATCAACTCGATCTTGTGCGGGTCGACCTGGGCCAGCAGCCCATCGGCGTCACCGAGCAACTGCGCCAAGCTGACCGGGACGGTGGTGTGGTCCAGGGCGATCAGGCTGCCGTCATGCAGATACGGCCCGGCGTCGGAGGCTGCCTCGAAGTTGATGTACTGCTCACCGGCGGGCGAGAGCGCGGACACGTGCACGACGCTGTTCGCCGGGATCCGCACCTGCGAAGTGATGCTGGCGACGGCGTTCACGCCGTCGTCGGTGATCTGCAGCGATTCGATGCGCCCGACGCGAACACCGCGCAGCGCGACGTCCTGGTTTGGGAGCAGGCCGCCGGATTCCGCCAGCTGCACGGTGACCCGGTAGGACGAGGCGAAGGGTTTCACTCGCAACGCGCCGACGAGCAGATAGGCGGTCGCCACGACCAGGATGAGCACCAGGCCGGCCACCGACAACCAGACCTGCTGCCGGTGCGCGGTGCGCACCGCGCGCACAACGAGATTGGCGACGTCGGCGACGGCGCGGATCACGGTTGCGGCCCCGGCGGTGCGGGCGGGGGCCCGGGCGCGACGTCGATCTGTCCCGGGATGTTGGGATCCGGAATCACCGGAACCTGAGGCGAATTGGGTCCCCGGCCGACCACACGTTCCTGCAGTCGCCACAGGGTGTATTTGAGGGTGCCGACGAGCAGGTTCACGTTGTAGTGGTGCGGCCCGTGCAGCCCGATGTCACCGGGGAATCCGATGTCGGGCAGCGATCCGAGCATGATCTTGTCCACGCCGACGTTCACCGAAATCGAGTTCCCCGCAGTGGATTTGACCAGCGCGGGAATCAGCCGGTTTATCGACAGCCAGCTGGTGTCGGGGCTGATCGCAACGTCGTTGGCGGCCCCGGCGATCGTGTTCAGGTCGCGGATCATGCTGCGGCCGCTGGTGTCGGTCCCGCCGATCGACGGGAACCTGGCCAGCAACCGGGAGGTGTCGCCGACCTGCACGGCCAGGTTGGACAGTTGACTGGTGTTGTCGGCCAGGGCCGAGGTGGCGGGGCGGGCCGCCGACATCAGGTCGCTGATGGTCTGGTTCTTGGCGTCGAGTTGGTCGGCCAGGCGCGACAATTGGGTCAACGCGTGCGAGATCTGATCGGATCGGCCGTCCAGCGTCGCGAGTAGCTCGTTGGACTTGCGGATCATGTCTCCGAACGCCTGGCCCTGATCTCCGGTCGCCTTGCCGAACCCGTTGATGATGTTGGTGAAATTGCGCACCGCCCCGCCGTTCACCAGGATCGCCGCCGAGCTCAGCACCGACTCGACGGTCGCGGCGGCCGCGGTCGAGTCCAGGCCGATGGTGTCCCCGTCGCGCAGCAGCGGCCCGTCGGCATCGCCCGGTGGCTTCAGCGCGACGAAGACGTCGCCCAGCGGTGTCGCGGTGCGCAATTCGGCGGTGCTGCCCCGCGGCAGCTGTACGCCATCCCGGATGCGCAGCCGCGTGACCGCCGTGTAATTGCGGGCGACCATCGATTCGAGCTGCCCGACGTCGGCGCCGGCGAGCTTGACCTTGGCGTTCATCGGCAGGTTCAGCGCGTTGGAGAAGACCGCGTTGAGTGAATAACCGCCGGACCCCAGGCCCGGGGCCGGAAGGGGCAGGCTGGCAAGGCCGTTCGTGGCGCATCCCGCGGTGACCATCGCCGCGGCCACCGCCGTGAGCATGCCCCGCGCGCCCGCGCCCGTCATTTCTGCCCCATGGCGGCCATGCCGTCGAGCACGTAGGTCAACCCGAAATCGGGGCCGAAGTCCTGGATGGTCCCGGTGCTGCAGCCCAGTTGTCGAAGCCCCATCAGGTTGCAGATCTCTTTGGTGTACTGGCTGTCGAACAGCAATCGGTCCGTCAGGAAGCGGGCCCGCACGCTGCCGTTCGCCCGGTCGATCATGTTGTAGGCGTTGTCGGCCACCAGGGGGGCCAGATCCAGCAGCTCGGCCAGGTCGCGCCGCTGGTCGGTCACCGTCTTCAGCGTGCCGTTGCCGTGCAGGACGGCCTGTTTGACGTTGTCGCGGTTGGCGTCGAGCAGGTCACCGGCCCGCTGGATCAGTTGGTCGAGCTTGCGCCCGGTGTTGCCGCTGCCGAGGTCCTCGTCGGCCATGATCCGGCTGACCTGGTGGATGGTGGAGGCGAATTCGCGCAGTTTCGAGTCGTTGGCGGCGACGGCGTCGAACAGCGTGCTGATGTTTTTGACGATCGTGGTGATCTGCTCGCGGGTCGCCGCGCCGCCGTCGCTGGACAGCCGCAGCGCCTTGGACAGCTCGCCCAGCGCCGCCTTGATCTTCTCGCCGTTGCCGTTGACCACCTCGGTGCCGCCGCCGAGCACGTCGGCGATCGGGCCGCCGCCTCGCCCGTCACCCTCGAGCGACTTGGTCACCTTGTCCAAAACATTGAGGACACTGCTGAATTCGACGGGGGTCTTGGTCCTGGGCAGCCCGATGGTGTCGTGATTCTGCAGGGTCGGTCCGCCGTGGTAGGGCGGCGTCAGCTCGATCTGCCGGTCGGTGAGGATGGACGTCGACACCGTGACGGCCTGCGCGGTGGCGGGCACCTTGACGTGGCGGTCGACGGTGAACTGGACCTCGACGTAACCCCCCTTGGGGTTGATCTTGGTGATCTTGCCCACCGGCATGCCCAGCACCGCAACCTCGTTGCCCTCGTAGAGGCCTGAGGCGCTGTCGAATTGGGCCGTCACGGTGATTGTGTCGTCGTCCGAACTCAGGTACCACCAGCCGGCGCCGACCGCCGCGGCGAGGACCGCGACCGCGGCGACGATGGCCAGCGCCTTGGCGCCGAGCCCGTTCACTTGCAGTCCTTGAAGTACTGGATCATGCCGAACTGCTTGGCACGCCCGCTGATTGCGCACATCCACGAGTCGATCAACGGGACATTGGGGGCGTTGAAGTTGATCGCGTTGCCGTCACCGGTCAGGTTGGCCGCCTCGCGGAAGAAGATCGGGCTGGTTTGTAGCATGCTGTGCAGCAGGTCGTCGTGCGCCGACATCAAGTTGGTGAAGTCGCGCATGTCCCTGATCAACGCGTCCAGGCCCGAGCGGTCGTTGACCACGACCTGGCTCATGGTGTCGACCAGACTCGACAGGGATTGCATCATCGCGTGGAAAACGGCGCGCCGCGCGACGAATTGGCCCAGCAGGTCCTGACCCTGGTCGACGAGGGCGCCGATGCCGGCCTGCTGGCGGCGCAGCGTGTTGGTGACCTGCTCGGTGCTGCGCAGCAGCTGCCCCAGCTGGTCGCGTCGCACCGCGATGATCGACGACAAGGTGTTGATGTTCGTGATCGCCTGCGGCACAACGGCGGGCAGGCCCTCAAGCTGCTTGCCGAGCACCGCCAGCGATTGGGCGAACCTGTCGGAGTCGACCTGCTCGAAGGTGGTGGTGGCGTCCTGCAGCGCGGCCTGCAGGTCGTAGGGCACCTCGGTGTGCCCCAGGTCGAAGGTCTCGTTGGGCAGGCGGGCGGGCCCCTTGGGTTCCAGCGCGAGATAGCGCGAGCCCAAGATGGTGGTGACCCGGATCTGTGCACGAGAATCCTTGCCCAGCTTGATGTCGTCGCGGACCTTCAACCCCGCCTCGACATGGTCGCCGACGAGTTTCATGCTCGTGACGTTGCCCACCGGGATACCCGCGACCACGATCGGGTTGCCGGCCCGCAGCGAGGCCGCTTGCAGGAACTCGGCGGTGTAATGGCGATAGCCGGCGCCGATCGCGTGCACCGCCAGCATGACTGAAATCACCACCGCGACCACCGCGACGGCGATGAACCCGAGCCAGGTCTTGTTGTAGCTTTCCAGCGGGCGCTTCGTCAGCCCCGACAACCTCCGCCGTACCGATGCCTCAGCCATCGACCGTGCTCCTGCAGCGTGGGGTGTGCCAGGCCCGGTTGCCCGGCGTGGCCGCGTTGATGATGATCGGCACGACATCGTTGAGCCCGGGGAAGAAACCCATGAAGTTCACGTCGCACACGTAGGCATTGCCGTAGGCGCCCTGATTGCCCACGCGGGTAAGGCCTTTCAGCAGCAGCGGAATGTTGTCGCCGAAGAACGCCACCTGCGGTTCGACGTCCATGATGTGTTTGGTGACGCCGGGCTGGCGATCGATGAATTCGCGCAGCGCCGGGTAGACGTCGGTCGCCGAGGCCGACAGCCGGTTGGTCACCCGGGCCAGCGAACCGACCGAAGCGACCAGGTCCGGGCGCCGCCGGTCGAGGTCGCCGACGACGGTGCGGGCCGCCGTGATGACCCCGTCGAGATCGTCGTTCTGTTGGGCGAGGTTGCCGACCACCTTATTGAGGTTGGTGATGACGCTGCCCAGGGCCTGGTCGCGGCCCGCGAAAGTCTGTGTCAGCGTGGAGGTCTGGCCGACCAGCGTGGTGAGCGAGGACGTGTCGCCCTGCAGCGAGGCGATGATGCCCTTGGTGAGGTTGTCGGCGTCATGGGGGTTCAGCAGGCTGAACAACGGCTCGTAGCCGTTGAGCAGCGTGGTCACGTCGAAAGAGGGCTCGGTGCGCTCCAACGGGATGGTGCTGCCCGGCGCCAGCAGCTGCGGACTGCCTTCCTTGCCCAGGGACAGCCCGAGGTAACGCTGCCCGACGATGTTCTGGTAGGTCACCGACGCCAGGGTGTTTCCGAACAACCGCTGGTCGGACTGCACCACGAACGAGACCTTCGCCAGAGTCCCGTCCAGTTCCACCTTTTCGACCCGGCCCACGCGCACCCCGGCCATGCGGACGTCGTCGCCCTCGCGTAGTCCGTACACGTCGCTGAACACCGCCGTGTACCTGGCGGTGTCGCCGGCGACGTCACGCCGCAGGCTCACATACACCAGCCAGGTCAGCGTCAGCGAGACGATCATGAACAGGGTCAGTGCGATGAGCGGGCCGCGAAACCTCATTTGGCCTCCCCGGGCGGATGAGCGAGTGAGACCGTGGTCCCGCGAGCGACGGGTCCCAGCAGTAGTTCGGTGGCCTCGGTCGCGGGGGCGCCGGTGATCACGCCGAGCATGGTGCGTTCGTATTGACTCCCAACGGGTCCCACGTTGCCGCCGAACGAGGCCCGGTACGCGGCCTGCGGGATCCACGGCGCCTTCGGTGCCACCGGCGCGACCCACGGTTCGTGTGGTTGCGGCGTCGCGGGCGCCCCGGGTGAGGGGTTGTCGGGGTTCGCACTGCCCGGCACCGGCGGCGACGGCGTAATGCCGGGAGCGAGTGGCGGATTGGGGTCGACCAGGTTTGGTGGTCCGTTCACCAGCGGCGGGCCCACCGCGACCAGGTTTCCGTCCGGGCCGATCACCGTGCCGGGCGGTGGGGCCAGGTCCTTGGGCGGATGGTAGTTCTGCGGCAACAGCACGTCGGGCAGATCGGGGCGCACCGGAATCAGCGGTGCGGTGAAGCAACTGGGCCCTTTGAGCTCGCCGTAATGCGGACAGTCGGCACGGGTGTAGGTGGAACTGGGCGTGAACGTCAGCATCGCGCGCATGTTGCCCAGGTTGGTCCGCGGGTTCCAGACCTGTTCCATG
>NZ_LZLL01000311.1:0-521 GCF_001669335.1 Mycobacterium sp. 1245852.3
GGAACGCCAAGGCCAGGTGCAGCGGGATCAGGGTTTCCTCTTTGCTGCCGTACAACCGCTCGAGCTGCTGGTGCTGCATCGGGCCCAGGGCGCGGGAGCCGACGCGGAACTTTTCGTCGGCCGACGGCCGCACGCACCACAGGGTGGTGTCCCAGTTGCCGGCGTAGTAGCGCATGCCGGGCAGAAACGAGACCTTGCGCGGATAGAGATTCCCGACGACGACCGTGCCGGCCATGACGGCGAACAGGGCGGCGATCGGCAACGGGTGGGCGATGTCGGACAGGCCCAGGCGCGCGTGCGCGACGAATAGCCATAACACCCCGAAGATCATGAAGACGTTCCACTCCAGCGGCACGCCCATCGGGAAGGCCAGCAGGATGTTGAGGTGGAACACGATCATCACGAACGCCGCGATGGCCGTCGGCCAGCCGCCGTGTGAGAACAGCAGCACCAGCAGCTCGAGCGGTTGTACGGCAGCAAAGAGGAAACCCTGATCCCGCTGCACCTGGCCTTGGCGTTCC
>NZ_LZLL01000312.1:0-863 GCF_001669335.1 Mycobacterium sp. 1245852.3
TACCGGAGGCCGCACTGGAAGTTCGGCTGCGGCTGCTGCGCGATCGCATCCATCAAGGGTGGATCCTCAACGCGCTGTGGCTGATCGACGCCGGAGTCAGCGCCGCGACACCGGTGCGCGGCCAGGCGGGGCGCAGTGTGTCCGGGGTGGGCATGATCGCCGACAGCCAGCTCGTCGACGCCGAGATCGCCGAGTTGGCGGCGGCGCTGCGAGCCGACCCGCCGTTGCGCGCGCTGGCCGCCGACGGCAACCTCGCCAGCATCCGCGCGCTGTCACCCAAGACGGCTGCCGCCGTCGACGACGCCGTCGCGCGAATCGGGCACCGCGGGCCGGGGGAGGCCGAGTTGGCCGCCACGACATTCGCCGACGATCCCACCATGTTGCTGATCGCCGCGGCCACCTGCGAACAGCCGCCGACGCCGCAGCAACGGCCGGCGCGCGCCGCCCGTGGTTCTCGGGAGCTGGCCTACGACACCACGATGCGGTTCACCCACGAACTCCGTATGACGTTGCGCGCCTTGGGTTCGCTGCGGGTCGAGGCGGACCTCATCGACGATGTCGAGGACATGTACTACCTGACCTGCAACGAACTGGTCACCCTGCCCGGTGATGCGCGGTTGCGGATCAAACGCCGCCGCACCGAACGCGAACGGCTGCAGGCGCAATGCCCACCCGAGGTCATCGACGGGGCCTGGACCCCGGTGCCGCGCGGCGCTGACGGCTCGGACCCCGAGCGCACCGCGGGCTAGTCGCTCGGGTGCGTCAACCCAAAAGCTCGCGCAGTGCCAGCGCGTTGAGGATCCACCCTTGATGGATGCGATCGCGCAGCAGCCGCAGCCGAACTTCCAGTGCGGCCTCCGGTA
>NZ_LZLL01000313.1:0-15104 GCF_001669335.1 Mycobacterium sp. 1245852.3
CAGGCGGCGTACACGCCGTCGGCCGGGATGGCCGAATACATCGGCGGCGCCACGTTCGCGGTGGGAAAGCCCAGCTCGGCACCGCGCCCGTGGCCGCGGACCACCACGCCCTCGACCCGGTGCGGCCGGCCCAGCGCCTCCATCGCCGCCACCACGTCACCGGCGTCCACACAGGACCGGATGTAGGTGGACGAGAACGTCACGGTCTCGTTGCTGTGGTGCTCGGACAGCAGCGACATCGACTCCACGGCGAACCCGAAGCGCTCGCCGGCGCGTCGCAGCGTTTCGACGTTGCCGGTCGCCTTCTTGCCGAAGGTGAAGTTCTCCCCCACGACGACCTCGACCACGTGCAGGTTCTCCACCAGCAGCTCGTGGACGTAGCGCTCCGGGGTGAGCTTCATGAAATCGGTGGTGAACGGCATGACCAGGAAGACGTCGATGCCCAGCTCTTCGACCAGCTCTGCGCGCCGGGTGAGCGTCGTCAGCTGCGCGGGGTGGCTGCCGGGATAGACCACTTCCATCGGGTGCGGGTCGAACGTCATCAGCACCGTCGGAACGTTGCGGGCCCGCGCCGCTTTCACCGCATGCGCGATCAGCTCGGCGTGGCCGCGATGCACACCATCGAACACACCGATGGTGAGCACACACCTGCCCCAGTCCGTGGGTATCTCGTCTTGGCCGCGCCACCGCTGCACGTCCGCCAGCCTACGGCGCGCAGTGGTCCGCCGGGAGGTCGGAAGGGGCAAACCGCCGCCATGGTGTCGGGGAACACCCCGGATTAGGCCTGGGTTGCCTAAACTTTCTCGATGTGAGCCCTGACGAGGAGCGTGGCGGTATCACCGCGGTCGGCCAGGACTACCTGAAGGTCATCTGGAATGCCCAGGAGTGGTCCCCGAAAGACGCACCGCAGAAGGTCAGCACCAAGATGCTGGCCGAGAAGATCGGGGTGTCGGCCAGCACGGCCTCGGAGTCCATCCGCAAACTCGCCGAGCAGGGGCTCGTGGACCACGAGAAATACGGCGCGGTGACGCTGACCGAGGCGGGGCGGCGCGCGGCGCTGGAGATGGTGCGCCGGCACCGGCTGCTGGAGACCTTCCTGGTCAACGAGCTCGGCTACGCCTGGGACGAGGTGCACGACGAGGCCGAGGTGCTCGAGCACGCGGTGTCGGATCGCCTGGTGGCCCGCATCGACGCCAAGCTGGGCTTTCCGCAGCGCGACCCGCACGGTGACCCGATACCGGCCTCCGACGGGCAGGTGCCGACCCCGCCGGCCCGCCAGCTGTGGGCGTGCGACGACGGGGACACCGGGACGGTGGCCCGCATCTCCGACGCCGACCCCGAGATGCTGCGCTACTTCACCGACGTCGGCATCAGTCTCGACTCCCGGCTGCGGGTTCTGACCCGGCGCGAATTCGCCGGCATGATCTCCGTCGCCATCGATTCCGGCGACGGCGCCGAGACGACGGTCGATTTGGGTAGCCCGGCCGCGCGGGCGATCTGGGTGACGGCCTAGCCGCGCGCCCCGCCCGTCAGTCGGCCAGCAGTCCCTTGGCGATGTGGGTGACCTGAACCTCGTTGCTGCCCGCGTAGATCATCAGCGACTTGGCGTCGCGGGCCAGCTGCTCCACCCGGTACTCGGCCATGTATCCGTTGCCGCCGAACAGCTGTACGGCCTCCATCGCCACCTCGGTGGCCGCCTCCGAGGAGTACAGCTTGATCGCCGACGCCTCGGCCAGCGTCAGCGGCTTGCCGGCCTGCTGACGCTCGATGGTGTGAAAGACCATGTTCTGCACGTTCATTCGGGCGATCTCCATCTTCGCCAGCTTGAGCTGGATCAACTGGAACTGCCCGATGTTGCGGCCCCACAGTGTGCGGCTCTTCGCGTAATCGACGCACAGCCGGTGGCATTCGTCGATGATGCCCAACGCCATCATTGCGATCCCGATCCGCTCGGCGGCGAAGTTGGCGCGCGCGCTGTCGCGGCCGTCGCCGTCGGTGTGCTGTTCGCTCTCGCCGAGCAGCCGGTCCGGGCCCAGCCGCACGTTGTCGAAGAACAGCTCGCCGGTCGGCGAGGACATCATGCCCATCTTCTTGAACGGCTTGCCCTGCGTCAGGCCCGGCATGCCGGCATCGAGCACGAAGACCAGCACCGGGCGGTTGCGCTTGTCTTGCTTGTCCGCGCTCGCATTGCCCTCGCGGGGGCCCTCGTCGAGCTTGGCGTAGACGACCAGGACGTCGGCGCAGGGCCCGTTGGTGATGAAGGTCTTCTGCCCGTTGAGGATGTAGTCGTCACCGTCGCGTTTGACGTAGGTCTTCATGCCGCCGAACGCGTCCGAACCCGAGTCCGGCTCGGTAATCGCCCATGCCGCAATCTTTTCCAGCGTCATCAGCTCGGGCAGCCAGCGTTCCTTCTGCGCCAGCGTCCCGCGGCTGGCGATGGTCGCGGCGCCCAAGCCCAGGCTCACCGACGCGGTGCTGAGCAACCCGATGCTTACCCGGGCGATCTCGGACACCAGCACCGCGATCATCGACCCCTGGGCGCCCCCGCCGAAACCGCTTGACCCGTTGGGCTTTTCGCCGGATTCCTCAGCGGCGGCGGTACCGTTCAGCTTGGCCCACTCGCGGTCCAGCATCTTCTTGACCGACTCGGCGGCCATGGCGTCGAGGCCGAACTGGCTGAACAACTTGCGCGCGATCGGATACGGCGACATTTCGCCGGTTTCCAATTCGTCCAAATGCGGACGGATCTCTTTGTCGACGAACCGCCGAACGGCATCCCGGACCATCAGGTCCGTCTCGGAGCACTCGATCATGGCGCCCTTAACGCTCGGCGCGCTGGTAGGCGGTGACGACGGCCGCGCCACCCAGCCCGATGTTGTGTTGCAGGGCGGCACTGACGTTGTCGACCTGACGTTTGTCGGCGGTGCCGCGCAGCTGCCAGGTCAGTTCGGCGCACTGCGCCAGCCCGGTCGCGCCCAGCGGGTGCCCCTTGGAGATCAGGCCGCCCGACGGGTTGACCACCCAGCGCCCGCCGTAGGTGGTGTCGTTGTTGTCGATCAGCTTGGGCGCCTCACCGGGGCCGCACAGGCCCAGGGCCTCGTAGAGCAACAGCTCGTTGGCCGAGAAGCAGTCGTGCAGTTCGATCACCTGGAAGTCTTGCGGCCCCAGCCCGGACTGGTCGTAAACCTGTTGCGCGGCCTGGACATTCATGTCATAGCCGATGAGGTTTTTGGCGCTCCCGTCGAACGTCGACGCGAAGTCGGTGGTCATCGCCTGACCGACGATCTCCACGGCCTGGGCGGCCAGCCCGTGGCTGTCGACGAAGGTCTCCGAGGCCAGGATGGCCGCACCCGAACCGTCCGAGGTCGGCGAGCACTGCAGCTTGGTCAGCGGGTCGGAGATCATCCGCGCGGCCAGGATGTCGTCGAGCGTATAGGACTCCTGGAACTGGGCGAACGGGTTGTTCACCGAGTGCTTGTGGTTCTTGTAGCCGATCTTGGCGAAATGCTCTGCGGTGCTGCCGTATTGCTTCATGTGCTCGCGCCCGGCGGCACCGAACATCCACGGCGCGACGGGCATCGCGAACTCGTCGATGTCGGCCATCGCCTTGACGTGCTTGGCCATCGGCGATTCGCGGTCCTGGGCGCCGCCGCCCAGCGAACCGGGCTGCATCTTCTCGAAACCGAGCGCGATCGCGCAGTCGACGATGCCGCCGCGGATGGCCTGCGCCGCCAGGAAAAGCGCCGTCGAGCCGGTGGAGCAGTTGTTGTTGACGTTGACGACCGGAATGCCGGTCATGCCCAGCTCGTAGAGCGCCCGCTGACCCGACGTCGAATCGCCGGCGACGTAGCCGACGTAGCCTTGCTGGACCTCGCGGTAGTCGATGCCGGCGTCGGCCAGCGCGTTGGTCCCCGATTCCCGGGCCATGTCCGGGTAATCCCAGCCCTCCCGGCGACCCGGCTTCTCGAACTTCGTCATGCCGACGCCGATGACGTAGACCTTGTTGGACATCCTTGTCCCCTTCCGAACCGTGGGCGGTCTTGGCACTCAGTGTGCAACGTAGCCCAACCAACCGTTCGGCCGGGGCGGCCAAAGCATTGCAGCGGTTACAGCGTCGCCGGGCGGATCACCACCACCGACTTGGTGCGCGACCCCTCGTCGCGCAGCAGCGCCATCACGCGGCCGTCGGGGCCACACGCCGCGTAGACGCCGTCGATCCCGGCCGGCGCCAGCGCCCGGCCGTTGGCGGTCGCCTCGGCCTGCTCGGCGGACAGGTCGCGGCGCGGGAAGATCAGCAGGCAGGCCTCGTCCAGGCCGTAGCTGAGCCGGGGCCGCTCCGCCAGCTCGGCGAGCGCGTACGCCTGATCGAGCCCGAAGCGCCCGACGCGGGTGCGCCGCAATGCCGTCAGGTGCCCGCCCACCCCGAGAGCCGCGCCGAGGTCACGGGCCAGGGCGCGGATGTAGGTTCCCGACGAACAGTCGACCTCGACGTCGAGGTCCACACAGTCCCCGGCGCCGACCCGGATGTCGCGCACCTCGAACCGGTCGATGCGCACCGGCCGGGCCGCGAGCTCGACGGCCTGGCCCTCGCGGGCAAGCCGGTAGGCGCGCTTGCCGTCCACCTTGATCGCGCTGACCGTCGACGGCACCTGTTGGATGTCGCCGCGCAGGCCACCGACCGCCGATTCGATCGCCGCGCCGGTGAGGTGCCGCGCCGCGACGCTGCGCACCAGCTCGCCCTCGGCGTCGTCGGTGGACGTGCTCTGGCCCAGGCGGATGGTGGCGGTATAGGACTTGGCGGTGGCCGTCAGCAGGCCGAGGATCTTGGTGGCGCGTTCGATCCCGATCACCAGCACGCCGGTGGCCATCGGGTCCAGCGTCCCGGCATGCCCCACCCTGCGGGTGGCAAAGATCCGGCGGCAGCGCCCGACCACGTCATGACTGGTCATCCCGGCCGGCTTGTCGACGACGACTATCCCTGGCCCGCTGGGGCTTTCGGTCATAGCACGATCGCGGTGAGCACCAGCCCGCGCTCGACCGACCAGCGGCCACGCAGCTCGGTCAGCGGCGGACCGGACAGCGCGGCCGGGTCGATCAGGATCCGCGACACGAACCCGCCCGTCGTCGCGCCGGGGCCATCGGCCTCGAACGCGATGTGGGCGTCCTCGAAGCCCAGCCACCGTTTGGTCAGCGGAAACCACGCCTTGTACGTTGCCTCCTTGGCGCAGAACAGGATTCGATCCCAATGCAGGTTACCCGACAGGTTCGCCGGGATCTCGGTGCGTTCGGCCGGCAGGCTGATCGCGGTCAGCACTCCGTCGGGCAACACGTCGTGCGGTTCGGCGTCAATGCCCACCGAGCGGACCGCGTCGGTGCGGCCCACCACGGCACCCCGGTAACCCGTGCAGTGGGTCAGGCTGCCCACCACGCCGTCGGGCCAGCAGGGTTCTCCCTTCTCCCCCTTGAGGATCGGGACCGGCGGCAGGCCCAGCTCGCCCAGCGCGATGCGGGCGCAGTTGCGGACGGTGACGAACTCGTTGCGCCGCTTGGCCACCGACCTGGCGATCAGCGGCTCCTCCTCGGGCAGCGGCGTGAGATCGGGCGGGTCGGAGTATGCCTCCGCGTAGGCCAGGCCGTCCACGGCCGGGAGCACCGAGGACACCAGCATGTCCCCCGTCATCGTGATTGCCGCTGCCGCAACCGTTCCCGGAACTGCGCGGCCTGCTGCCGCATCTCGGGAGTGATCTGGAAGTGGCCGCCGAAGTCGTTGAGGTCGCCCGGCGCGTACTGGGGATCGGGCAGCACCTGGCGCAGCCAGCTGGGCGGCTTGCGGCGGCGCCACTCCCGCGGATAGCCCACCGAGACTTCCTCGAAGCGCACGTCGTCATACCAGGTGGTCCGGGGGATGTGCAGGTGACCGTAGACCGAACACACGGCGTTGTATCGGGTGTGCCAGTCGGCGGTCTTGGTGGTCCCGCACCACAGCGAGAACTCGGGGTAGAACAAGGCGTCGCACGGGTCGCGGACCAACGGAAAGTGGTTCACCAGAACGGTCGGCGTCATCCAGTCCAGCTCTTCGAGACGGGCGCGGGTGATCTCCAGGCGCTCGCGGCACCACGCCTCACGGGTGGGGTAGGGCTCCGAGGAGAGCAGGAATTCGTCGGTGGCGACCACGTTGCGCTCGCGGGCGATGGTCAGGCCTTCGGCTTTGCTCGTGGCTCCCTCGGGCAAGAAGCTGTAGTCGTAGAGCAGGAACATCGGCACGATCGTGGCCGGGCCCCCGCGCTCGGTCCACACCGGGAAGGGATGCTCGGGCGTGACGATGCCCATCTCGTCGCACATATTGACCAGGTACTCGTAGCGCGCCTTGCCGAAGATCTGCACAGGATCGCGGGTGGTGGTCCACAGCTCGTGATTACCCGGCACCCAAATCACCTTGGCGAAGCGCCGTCGCAGCAGGTCAAGGGCCCAGCGGATCTCGTCGGTGCGTTCGGCGACATCGCCGGCGACGATCAGCCAGTCGTCCGGCGACGACGGATGCAGCGATTCGGTGACCGGCTTGTTACCCAGGTGACCGGTGTGCAGGTCGGACACCGCCCACAGTGTCGGTTGCCCACCGTTGGTCGATTCCCGCCCAGATGTATGCCCAGCCACGAATAACCACCCTAACGACTTGACCCAAGCACGCCCCTTTCGCGGGCGCCCTTTCGGCCACCAGCGGGTGAGTTAGAACAAGTTCAGGTTTGCCTGTGACGTCGCGCGCGGTACTTGTACACTCCCCCGGAAAGGTCCGCTGCGGCGTCAGGGGGGTGTCGTGTTCGCCAATGTTCGTCTGATGGGGGCGCTGGGTGCGCTGCTCACAGCGGCCATCGGTGGCACCGTGGGCCTGTTGACCGCCCCGCAGGACCTTTCCAGGCCGGGTGGCGGCGACCGGTCCGTCGAGCTGCGGTCGACCGCCCAGCCGATGGAAACCACAATGAAAAGCCCGATCGTGGCGACCACCGATCCGCGCCCGTTCGACGCCTGCGAGGACATCCCGTTCGACGTCATCCAGCGCCTCGGCTTGGGCTTCACACCGCCCGAACACGAGGACGGGCTGCGCTGTCACTTCGACGCCGGCAACTATCAGGTGGCCGTCGAGCCGATCATCTGGCGCACCTATGAGGCCTCGCTGCCCGCCGATGCCGTCGAGACGACGATCGCGGGCCACCGGGCCGCGCAGTACTGGGTGCTCAAGCCGACCTACCACAACAGCTACTGGTTCTACTCCTGCATGGTCGCGTTCAAGACCAGCTACGGCGTGCTGCAGCAGGCGCTGTACTACTCGACCGTCTACTCCAACCCCGAGGTCGACTGCATGCAGACCAACGTGCAGCGCGCCAACGACCTCGCGCCGTATTACAAGTTCTGATTTGCGCCGCGTCGCGTCGCGGCCGGCTGACCGGGTCCTAATGTGAGGACCGTGAGTACGACGTTGATCCGGCCCGCACAGCCGGCGCTGCACACCCTGCGACACCTGGGCGGCACGGCCGCCGCCCGGCTGCTCGGCCTGCCGCCGGAGACCACCGACTACACCGTGCAGCGCGTCCGCGTGCCGATGCGCGACGGGGTGCAGCTGGTGGCCGACCACTATGCGCCGGCGACCGCGTCACCCGCGGGCACCCTGCTGGTCCGCGGCCCGTACGGGCGCGGGTTCCCGTTCACGCTGATATTCGGCGCGCTGTACGCGGCGCGCGGCTACCACGTCGTGTTGCAAAGCGTGCGCGGGACGTTCGGCTCGGGCGGGGTCTTCGAGCCGATGGCACACGAGGCCGCCGACGGTGCCGACACCGTCTCCTGGCTGCGCGAGCAGCCTTGGTTCACCGGCCGCTTCGCCTCCATCGGAATGTCGTATCTGGGCTTCACCCAGTGGGCCCTGCTGCAGGATCCCCCGCCGGAACTGGCCACCGCCGTCATCATGGTCGGTCCGCACGACTTCAACGAATCAACTTGGGGCACCGGCACATTCGCGATCAACGACTTTTTGGGCTGGAGCGACATGGTGGCGCACCAGGAGGACCCCGTCCGGGTGCGCGCCGCCCTGCGCCAGCTGCAGACCCGCCGCCGGGTGGCCCAGGCCGCGGCCGCGGTGCCGCTAGGCGACGCCGCGCGGCAGGTGCTCGGCACCGGCGCACCCTGGTTCGAATCCTGGGTCGAACACAGCGAACCGGACGACCCGTTCTGGGATGCCTTGCGCTGCACCGAGGCGCTGGACCGGGTGCAGGTGCCGGTGCTGTTGGTGGGCGGCTGGCAGGACATCTTCATCAGGCAGACGCTGCAGCAGTACGCGCATCTGCGCCGGCGCGGTGTCGACGTCGCGCTCACCGTCGGGCCCTGGACCCACACCCAGTTGCTCACCACCGGGTTCCCCACCTGCGCCCGGGAGGCACTGGATTGGCTGGACACGCACCTGGGCGGTGCGGCCACGTCGCACCGGCCCAGCCGGGTGCGCGTCTACGTCACCGGCGGGGGCGGTGGCTGGCGCAGCCTGCCCGACTGGCCGCCCGCCACCACCGAACGCCCGCTGTACCTGCGGCCCGGTGGCTACCTGGGCGAGACCGCGCCAAGCCTGAAGGGGTTGGCGCCGGCCACATTTCGCTACGACCCGGCCAATCCGACACCGACCACCGGCGGCCCGCAGCTGTCCGGCAACGGCGGATACCGCGACGACAGCCGGTTGGCATCGCGCGACGACGTGCTGGCCTTTACCAGCGCGACGCTCACCGAGGACGTGTATGTCTACGGCTGCCCGGTCATCGAGCTCGCCCATGGCGCGGACAGCCCGCACGCCGACCTGTTCGTGCGGGTGAGCGAGGTCGACGCCAAGGGACGGTCGCGCAACGTCAGCGAGGCGTACCGCCGGCTGCGTCCCGCGGCAAAACCCAAGTCGGAGAAAATAGTTCGCCTCGACCTCGACGGCATGGCGCACCGCTTCCGGGCCGGCTCACGCATCCGCGTGCTGATCGCCGGGAGCTGGTCGCCGCGCTACGCGCACAACCTCGGCTCCGGCGAGCCGGTGTTGACCGGCCGGCAGCCCACGCCGGTCACCCACACCGTGCGCTACGGACGCTCCCGGCTGCTGTTGCCGGTCGGCCCGGCCGAGTTGTCAGCCAACGGCGTCGCGGACCCGGGCGGCGACCGCGGCTAGCGCCGCTTCGTCATGAACGGGGCCGCGCCCCGGCGGGGCCGGCACCGGCAGCTCCACCCAGCTCTTGCAGCCGCCGTACTCCGCGGTCCGCTCCAGGCGCACCGGCTCGGCCAGCGGGAGCACCGACACGACCAGCACCGCGAGTTTGTGCTTAGGACGAAAGTCCAGGCGGTCGGCGCGCACCGACTCGGCAGTCCAGATGTGCAGGTCCTCGATGGCGGGCAGGGCGTCCGGGCGCTCGACGGGCACGGCCGCAACGACTTTCGCGGCGGCCCGGATCACCAGCTCGTCGTCGGTGCTGTCGGCGGCCGCGGGCGCCAGCAGGTCTTGATGCTCGGGGCGCACCCGCTCGGCGTGGCTGTGCGCGACCGTCGGGAACAGCAGGAACTCGCGGGCGGCCAGTTCGAACCGCTTCTCCCCGATGCCGCCCTTGCGCAGCAGCACCCGCTGGCGACCGTCCAGCAGCGCGTGCACCGCGGCGCTCCACTCCTTGAGCGCGGGAGTCGTTGTGGTGACGGTCATTTCGCGCCCGCCATCCGCGCCATCACCTCGGGGCGGCGCAAGGGCGGGACCGTCTTGGGCGGCTGGCGCCGCGGCGGCAGCTGCCCCAGCAACCGCGTCGTCGTCTCGGTGACTTCGGCGACCGCCGCCTCGAACGCGTCGACATTCGCGGCCGAGGGGTGGGTGATGCCGCTGACCTTGCGGACATACTGGCGGGCGGCCGCCGCGATTTCCTCGGCGGTGGCGGCGGGTTGCAGTCCGCGCAGTTCGGTGATGTTCCGGCACATCTTTCCCACGATAAGCGCTGCTCGGCGGCGCCGCTCCCCGACGAACCGGCGGGCGGTAAGGCGCGCATCGCCGGTGCGGGCCGACTGGCTACGGTGAAGTCATGACCGACGAGATCCTGCTGATCGACACCGACGAGCGAGTGCGCACCCTGACCCTCAACCGACCGCAGTCGCGCAACGCGCTGTCCTCGGCGTTGCGGGACCGCTTCTTCGGGGCGCTGGCCGACGCCGAAACCGACGACGCCGTCGACGTCGTCATCGTCACCGGCACCGACCCGGTGTTCTGCGCGGGGCTGGATCTCAAGGAGCTGGGCGGTTCCTCGGCGCTGCCGGACATCTCGCCGCGCTGGCCGGCGCTGACCAAGCCGGTGATCGGCGCGATCAACGGCGCCGCGGTGACCGGCGGCCTGGAGCTGGCGCTGTACTGCGACATCCTGATCGCCTCGGAGAACGCGCGGTTCGCCGACACGCACGCCCGGGTGGGGCTGCTGCCCACCTGGGGCCTGAGCGTGCGGTTGCCGCAGAAGGTGGGAATCGGGCTGGCCAGGCGGATGAGCATGACCGGGGACTATCTGTCCGCCGCCGACGCGCTGCGTGCCGGGCTCGTGACCGAGGTGGTGCCGCACGACCAGCTGTTGGGTGCCGCCCGGGCGGTGGCGGCGTCGATCGTCGGGAACAACCAGGACGCGGTGCGGGCGCTGCTGGCGTCGTATCACCGCATCGACGACGCGCAGACCAGCGCCGGGCTCTGGCAGGAGGCGACGGCCGCCCGGCAGTTCCGGACCAGCGGCGACGACATCGCCGCCAACCGGGAGGCCGTGCTGGCGCGCGGCCGCTCGCAGGTGCGCTGACGCCGCGATCTGGGCCGGTCCGTTCCCACCGGTCCCGCCCACGCCATACGATCAACTGATGTATCACGTCGTCGCTGTCACCGTGCGGGTGCTCGGTGGCCTGACGCTGGCCGCCGCGTCGGCGATCGCGGTGGCCGCGCCGCCCGCGGGCGCGCTGCCGCCGCCGGGATTCCCGAATCTCGACGCCTTCACCCCGGTGCCCGCCGACGGCTACATCGGCGCCGGCGCGCCGGGAAGCTCGCCGCGGGTCAGTTTCTCCGCCGGCTCCGCCCTGGTGTGTGACTTCTACGGCGGCCCGCCGCCCGTGCCGCAACCGTCGCAGGACATCAAGTGCAAGGGCGACATGTCGGGGCTGGACGACGTGCCCTTCCCCGGCGGCCGCCCGCGACCCGGCGACTGCGTCGTGGGTTCGGTGGACTTCAAGGGACCCGGCTACCAGTTGAGCCGCATGTCCTACGCCGGATGCGACGGCAACCCTGCCCCGCTACCGGCCGGCGGCAAATCGCTGGGGGCGGGCCAGAAGTTGACCTATCTCAACGTCACCTGCGCGGTGGGGGCCGACGACCTGGTCGCCTGCCTGGACACCACCAGCGGCGACCACGGATTCGTCGTGCAGCGCTCGGGAAGCTGGGCGTTCTAGTCCGGGCGAGTCCGGGTTAATCCAGGGCCGTGCGCAGCGACGCCACCGCGTCGTCGATCGAGCCGGTGGTCGAATAGCCGGCCGCCAGCCGGTGCCCACCGCCGCCGAAGCCGGACGCCACCGCCGCCAGGTCGACGGCGGACTTGGCCCGCATGGACACCGACCACTGCTGCGGCGCGATCTCCTTGAACACCGCGGCCACCTCGGCCTGCTGCGTGGTCCGCACGATGTCGACGATGCTTTCGACTTCCTCCGGGCGGGAGGTCACCCAATCCTGGTTGCCGACAACGGCATACACCAGGCCCCGGCCGCCCGCGGCGTCCGGCAGCAGTTGGGCCGAGGCCAGCACCCGCGACAGCAGCGGCAGCCATCCGAACGGATGGCTGTCCAACAGGGTTCGGCTGATCGCGGCGTTGTCCACGCCACCGTCGACCAGCCGGGCCGCCAGCCGCAGGGCGCGCGCACTGGCCCAGCGGAACGATCCGGTGTCGGTCGTCAGGCCGGCGTAGATGCAGTGCGCGACGTCGGAATCGATGGGCTTGTCCCACGCGTCGAGGATGTCGGCGATCATCATCGTGGTCGAATCGGCTTGGACGTCAACGAAATTGGCGGTACCGAACACATCGTTGGAAGCGTGATGGTCGATGACCAGCACCTCGTCGCCCTCGAGGGCCAAGTCGCTCAAGGCGCCCAGCCGCTTGACGCTCGGAACGTCAACGGTGACAACCAGATCGACGTCGCGGCGCATCGCATCGGGATCGACCAGCAGTCGGCAGCCGGGCAGCGACGCCAGCGACTCGGGCAGCCCGGCCGGCTCGGCGAAACTGACCTCGACCCGCTTGCCGCACTTGTCGAGCACCAGCCCCAGCGCCAGGCCGGCGCCGATGGTGTCGGCGTCGGGATGCACGTGTGCGATCACCGCGACGGTGTCGGCGTCCGACAGCAACTCGACCGCACCCGCGGCGTCGACGCGCACCCCCACCCGGGCGTCGCCCAGCTCAGTATTGGTGTTGGTCGTCGTCACCGATGCTCCCGTCGAGGCCGGGCTCCCCACCCGATCCGCTATCCCGGTATGGATCGGCCTCCCCAGCCGGCTTGGCGCCCGAACGAACCCGCGCCAGATCAGCGTCCGCGGCCCGGGCGCGCGCCAGCAATTCCTCCATCCGCGCCACCTTGTCCGACGTGGTGTCGCGGGTGAAGGTGAGGGTGGGCGTGAACCGCACGCCGGTGCCGGCCCCGACCTTGGTGCGCAGCGCACCCTTGGCACGTTCCAGGGCCGCCGCGGCGGCCGCGTAGTCCGGCTCGTCGTCCAGCGTGCGTCCCATCACCGTGTAGAAGACCGTCGCGTCGTGCAGGTCGGCGGTCACCTTCGCGTCGACGATGGTGACCCCCTCGAGCCCGGGATCCTTGATCTCGAACTCGATCGCCGAGGCGACGATGGTGTTGATTCGCTTGGCCAACCGGCGCGCCCTGGCTGGATCAGGCATTCGCGTTCACCACCTTCTCGTCGTCACTTCGTTCTGCATCGTCGTTCTGCGTCGTCGTTGCGTCGTCGGCGGTGGGGTCAGGTGCGTTCCTTCTGGACCAACTCGTAGGACTCGATGATGTCGCCTTCTTTGAGGTCGTTGTACCCCAGCGTCATACCGCACTCGAAGCCCTCGCGGACCTCGGTGACGTCGTCCTTCTCCCGCCGCAGCGAGGTGATCGAAAGGTTGTCGGTGACCACGATGTTGTCCCGCAGCAACCGCGCCTTGGCGTTGCGGCGCACGATGCCGCTGCTGATCATGCAGCCGGCGATGATGCCGACCTTGGACGACCGGAAGATCGCCCGGATCTCGGCGCGGCCCAGCGTGTTCTCCTCGTAGATCGGCTTGAGCATGCCGCGCAGGGCCTTCTCGATCTCGTCGATCGCCTGGTAGATCACCGAGTAGTAGCGGATCTCCACACCCTCGCGGTTGGCCAGCTCGGTGGCCTTGCCCTCGGCGCGCACGTTGAAGCCGATGATCACCGCATCCGAGGCCGACGCCAGGTTGACGTTGGTTTCGGTGATGCCACCGACACCGCGGTCGATGACGCGCAGCGCCACCTCGTCGTCGATCTCGATGCCCATCAGGGCCTCTTCCAGCGCCTCGACGGTACCGGCGTTGTCGCCCTTGAGGATCAGGTTCAGCTGGCTGGTTTCCTTCAGCGCCGAGTCCAGGTCCTCCAGGCTGATCCGCTTGCGGGAACGCGCCGCCAGCGCGTTGCGCTTGCGGGCGCTGCGCTTGTCGGCGATCTGGCGGGCGATGCGGTCCTCGTCGACGACCAGCAGGTTGTCCCCCGCGCCGGGCACCGAGGTGAACCCGATGACCTGCACCGGCCGCGACGGCAGCGCCTCTTCGACGTCGTCACCGTGCTCGTCGACCATGCGGCGGACGCGGCCGTAGGCGTCGCCGGCGACCACCGAGTCGCCGACCCGCAGCGTGCCGCGCTGCACCAGCACCGTGGCGACCGGCCCGCGACCGCGGTCCAGGTGCGCCTCGATCGCCACACCCTGGGCCTCCATGTCGGGGTTGGCCCGCAGGTCCAGGGCGGCGTCGGCGGTCAGCAGCACCGCCTCGAGCAGCGCCTCGATGTTGGTGCCCTGCTTGGCGGAGATGTCGACGAACATGGTGTCGCCACCGAAATCCTCTGCCACCAAACCGTATTCGGTGAGCTGGCCGCGGATCTTGGCCGGGTCGGCGCCCTCGACGTCAATCTTGTTGACCGCCACCACGATCGGCACGTCGGCCGCCTGGGCGTGGTTGATGGCCTCCACCGTCTGCGGCATGACGCCGTCGTCGGCCGCCACCACCAGGATCGCGATGTCGGTGGCCTTGGCGCCGCGGGCACGCATGGCGGTGAACGCCTCGTGACCCGGGGTGTCGATGAAGGTGATCGGCCGCTCGACACCGTCGTGCTCCACGGTCACCTGGTAGGCACCGATGTGCTGGGTGATACCGCCGGCCTCGGCCTCGCGGACGCTGGCGTTGCGGATGGTGTCCAGCAGGCGGGTCTTACCGTGGTCGACGTGACCCATGACGGTCACCACCGGCGGCCGGGTCTGCAGGTCTTCCTCGCCGCCCTCGTCCTCGCCATAACTCAGGTCGAACGACTCCAGCAGTTCGCGGTCCTCGTCCTCGGGGCTGACGACCTGCACGACATAGTTCATCTCGCTGCCCAGCAGCTCGAGCGTCTCGTCGCCGACCGACTGGGTGGCAGTGACCATCTCGCCGAGGTTGAACAGCGCCTGCACCAGCGAGGCCGGGTTGGCGTTGATCTTGTCGGCGAAGTCGGAGAGCGACGCGCCGCGCGCCAGCCGGATCGTCTCGCCGTTGCCGTGCGGCAACCGCACGCCACCGACGACGGGCGCCTGCATGTTCTCGTATTCGGCGCGTTTGGCCCGCTTCGACTTGCGGCCGCGTCGGGGCGCACCGCCGGGGCGACCGAACGCACCCGCGGCACCGCCGCGCTGGCCCGGACGGCCACCGCCGCCACCGCCTCCGGGACGGCCGCGGAAGCCGCCGCCCCCTCCGGGCGGGGCGCCGACGCCGCCGCCACCGTCAGGCCACCGAGCACCCGCACGGTGACAGCGACGACGTGATACATCAGTTGATCGT
>NZ_LZLL01000314.1:0-1802 GCF_001669335.1 Mycobacterium sp. 1245852.3
CGGGTTTCCGTGTGTCGTCGACGTCCAGGGCGCCACCAAGGCACTGCCGCAGGGAGCCATGGTGGAGGTCGACGGAGCCACCGGCGAGATCCGTGTGCTCGAGCTGGCCGCGGACGACGCGCTGAGCTAGTCGAACTCCATCTCCAGCTCCACCGGCCCGCTCAATCCCAGCATCGGTTTCCAGCGTGCCGTTGCCACGCGGCGCGGATTGGTCATGCGCCGGGCGATGACTTTGAGGGCCCCGGCGAGTTCGGTTCGGGCGAGATTGGCGCCCAGGCAATAATGGGCGCCGCCCCCGAACGTCAAAATGGGCGGCGGCTCCTCGCGGGTGATGTCGAACCGGTCCGGGTGCGGATAGACCTCTGGATCGCAGTTGGCCGCAAAGGTATTCACCGAAATGAAGGTGCCCGCCGGAAACGTGTATTCCGCGAACGTGACGTCGTCCAGGACGGTGCGCAGGGTGGTGCAGACCGCCGGCGAGTGGCGCATGCATTCCTCGACGGCTCGCATCGCGAGGCCGGAATCGTCGCGCAACATCGCCAGTTGATCGGGATGGTCACACAGCGCGTGCATGCACGCGGCCAGCTGATTGCGGGTGGTGTCGGTGCCGGCGCTGAGAATGCTGAACGCCAGCATGCGCATCTCCGCGTTGCTCAGCCGGTCGCCGTCATCCTGGGCGCGGATCAGTTCGGAGATCAAGTCGTCGGTCAACCGGCCCCGCCGCTCGGTGATCATGTCGTCGATGTAGGCGTCGAACTCATCCCAGGCCCGCATCACGATGTGCTGCTCGTTCGCCAGGTCGGAGTCGAACCTGACGATTTTGAAGATGTCCTCGGCCCACAGCGAGAACTGCTCCCAGTCCTCGGGGGGCGCGCCCAACAGCGCGCAGATGATCGGGATCGGGTACGGCCGGGCGATGTCGGTGACGAAGTCGCATCGGCCCGTTCGGCGATCCGAGGCGACCTGGTCGATCAACTCGTTGATCACGGTGTCGATGGTGTCTTCCATGCGCGCCGACGCCCGCGGCGTGAAGGCCTTGGACACCAGACCGCGCAGCCGTCGGTGTTCCTCGCCTTCCATGCCCAGGATGGTGCCGAGGACCCGTTCATAGAGCGGGCCCGACGTTATCCCGCGAGCGGTCATGTGCATGCCGGGCGGGAAAACGAACCGGGGATCGCGAAGTATCCCGCGGGCGAGTTCGTAGCCGAGCACCTCGGGTCCCAGCGGCCCGATGGCTATCGGCGACCGCGTGCGCACCTCGTGGATGCGCGGGGCGACCTCGTGCACGGTGTCCGTGATGTCGTAGTGCAGCGTCGGGAGGTCGGCGTCGAAGACGCTCGGTGCTGCGGTGTCGACGGTCATCGTGTCTCCTTCGGCCGGATCAGCTCGGCCGGTAGCGCTTTGGCCGTACTTCGGTCGGCGCCGAAACCAGCCATGACGTCTCCAATCACGGGATGTTGGTCGCCAGGAACGTCAGTGGCAGTCCCAGGATCGACACGTCGTTTTCGTCGAGGTAGGTGCCCTCGCCCTCCATGTGTTGTCGGAATCGCCTTGTCGCGCCGTAGCGTTCGGCGACGGCGTCGGCGCCAGCGGCTTCCGGAACCCCGATCACCACGGTGAACACGCCGTCGCCGTGGCGCTCCAAGAACTCCGTCACCGAAACGGCAACCTCGCCGGTCGATCCCGGGATCGGGCTGATCAACTCGATGCCCCGACTCCAGTCGAGGTGGATGTCGAGGCCGAGCTCGGTTAGCTGCAGGGGCTCGAAGACGAATCCCAGATCGCTGAACATTTGTGCCGCG
>NZ_LZLL01000315.1:0-2814 GCF_001669335.1 Mycobacterium sp. 1245852.3
CTGGCGGATGGTCTGCGACGGTTGGATGAAGGTGCGCCCGACGTAGGCGTTCTTCATCAGCCCCTGGCCGTACGGAATGCCCGACTCCTGGGCGTATCCAACGGCGGCGGGCGTGCCCGACTCGGGGACGCCGATCACCAGGTCGGCCTCCACGGGCCGTTCGCGGGCCAGCCGGCGGCCGATCTCCACCCGGGTCGCGTGGACAGACCGTCCGGCGATCGTGCTGTCCGGTCGCGCCAGGTAGACGTATTCGAAGACGCAGCCCTTGGGGGTGGGGTTGGCGAAACGCGTGGAGCGGACGCCGTCGGCGTCGATCGCCAGCAGTTCGCCCGGTTCGATGTCGCGGACGAACGAGGCGCCGACGATGTCGAGCGCCGCCGTTTCGGAGGCCACCACCCAGCCGCGGTCCAGTCGTCCCAGCGAAAGTGGCCGCACCCCATGGGGATCGCGACAGGCGTACAGCGTGTTCTCGTCCATGAAGGTCAGGCAGAACGCGCCGCGCACGGTCGGCAGCAGGTCCAGCGCCGCCTGCTCCAGCGTGGCGTCCGCCGCGCCGTGGGCCAGCAGCGCGCCCAGAATGTCGGAGTCGGTCGTCGCCGGTGCGGGGGCGCGTTTGGCGATCAGCCCCTCGTCGCGGGCGCGGGCGGCGAGCTCGGCGGTGTTGACCAGGTTGCCGTTGTGTCCCAGCGCCACCCCGGTGCCGGCCGCGGTGTTGCGGAACACGGGCTGGGCGTTCTCCCAGGTGGTGTCGCCGGTGGTCGAGTAGCGGCAGTGCCCGATGGCGACGTGGCCCTGCATGGCGCCCAGCGTCTGCTCGTCGAACACCTGGCTGACCAGGCCGAGATCTTTGAAGACCAGGACCTGGGAACCGTCGGCGACGGCGATGCCGGCGGCCTCCTGGCCGCGGTGCTGCAGCGCGTACAAGCCGTAATAGGTGAGTTTGGCGACGTCCTCGCCGGGGGCCCAGACTCCGAATACACCGCATTCTTCGCGGGGTGCGTTGAAGTCCTCTTCGGGTTCTTGGACGGTCACGATTAGGCAGCTCCCCGGGGAACGGTTGGTGACGTAACGGAGTCTACGGGCAGCGCCGCCGCGCCGACGAATCCGCCGGGCGTGTTGCGCGACAAAATGCCAGCGCGAATACCTAAACCTGCAGTTCAGGGTTATGTTCAGCCGAGATCGAACAGCGGCAGCCAGTGTTCAATCTCACCCGCTCGCGAGCCGGAAAGGCGCAACGCACCGGTGCGCTGCGCCTCGCCGAACGGCAACTCCCCGGTGGCCAGCAGCAGCCAGGTCCGCGGGTCGGTTTCCACCACGTTGGGCGGTGTTCCGCGGGTGTGCGTGAGCCCGGTGATGCACTGCACCGCGACGAACGGCGGGACGCGCAACTCCACGCTGCGCCCGGGCGCCACCGCGGCCAGGGTGCGGGCGGTGAGCCGGACGGCCGTCGCCAATTCCTGCCGCTCGGGCTGCGGACCGGATTCGTCGCGCAGCCACTCCGCGACCGCCAACACGGCCTGCCGGGCCTTGGCCGGATCGGCTTTGTCGCGGGGGGCCATACCCTAGGGTCTCAAAACCATGGAGCCCCGTCGCCCAAGGGCGCGGCCGCCGTACCGGACCGCCGGCCTGGTGACGGTCGTGATCATGGGATTGCTCGGGTCGCTTCTGTACCTGCAATTTCGCGGCGCCCTGACGCCGACCACGAAGTTGACCATGGTGGCCGCCCGGGCGGGTCTGGTGATGGATCCCGGTTCCAAGGTCACTTACAACGGGGTGCAGATCGGCCGAGTGTCCAGCATTTCGGAGACCACGCATGGCGGCAGGCCGGCCGCCAAGATAGTCCTGGACGTCGCCCCGAAATACGTCAAGCGGATCCCGGCCAACGTGGTCGCCGACGTCAAGGCGACCACGGTGTTCGGCAACAAATATGTTGCCTTAAGCGCACCGAAACAGCCTGCAGCACAAACGATCACACCGTCGATGGTGATAGATGCAACATCGGTGACCACCGAGTTCAACACCCTTTTCGAGACACTCACCTCGATCGCGGAGAAGGTCGATCCGGTCAAACTGAACCTCACACTCAGCGCCGCCGCCCAGGCGCTGAGCGGAATGGGCGAGCGGTTCGGTGCCTCGCTCGCCGACGGCGATGCCGTCCTCGACGACCTGAACCCCCGGATGCCGGCCCTGCGCAACGACATTCGGCGGCTAGCGGACCTGGGCGATACATATGCGAACGCCTCTCCCGAACTGTGGGACGCGCTGGACCACGCGGTGACGACCGCGCGCACACTCGACTCGCGGCACCGCGAGCTCGATGCCGCACTGCTGGCCGCGGCCGGGCTGGGCAACGCCGGCGCCGACGTCTTGGGCCGCAGCGGGCCATTCTTCGTCCGCGGCGCCGTCGACCTGGTTCCCAGCAGCCAGCTGCTCGACGAATACAGTCCCGAAATCTACTGCACCATACACAATTTCGACGAAGTCGCGCCGAGAATCCACAACGCGCTGGGCGATAACGGCTACTCGCTGGGCGCCCACGCCTCAGGCGCCATCGCGGGGGCGCCCAATCCTTATATCTGGCCGGAGAACCTGCCCCGCACCAACGCCAGGGGCGGCCCGGGCGGACGGCCGGGCTGTTGGCAGAAGATCACCCGGGAACTGTGGCCCGCGCCGTTTTTGGTGATGGACACCGGCGCAAGCATGGCTCCTTACAACCACTTCGAGGTCGGCTCGCCGCTCGCGGTGGAATTCGTGTGGGGCCGCCAACTCGGTGACTACACCATCAATCCCTGACCATCAGCGGCGCGACGACTG
>NZ_LZLL01000316.1:0-7312 GCF_001669335.1 Mycobacterium sp. 1245852.3
TGGCCAGATCGGCGAAGGAGCCGATTCGCTTGGGGTTGCCCGGAGCGGTGACGATGACCAGGGTGTTCGACGCGAAGTTCGTCGGGTCGCCGGCCAGCAAGCCGGCCTTGCTGACCGCATCCATCTGGGCGGTGTCGGCCGAGGCGAACACGTCGGCCGTTGCGCCCTGCGTCAGCTGGGTCGCCAGATCGGAGGAGCCGGCGAACTCGAAGTCGACGCCCGCGCCCGGATTCTGGGCCGTGAACTGCTGGCCGATCTGCGTGAACGCCGGCTTGAGCGACGCCGCGGCGAACACCACCACCTTGCCCGAGGCCTGCGCGGGCTGCGCGGGCTGCGAACCGCACCCGATCGGCCCCGCTGCCAGCACCGTCGAAACCACAGCGGCCAGGATCCCGATCCGACGCATGGATGCACCCTAGCCCGCCGATAATGCGGTGCGCTCGGCGGTTGAATCGCCGCAAGAAAGTGCGCGGGAAAGTGACGGCCGAATAGTTACGCAACTGATCCGCGCGTCGCGCCGGCGAAAGTTTCGCCGGCTAGCTACTGTCCAGTAACATATCCGGGATCGACGCCATAACGCGCGTGCACACGAGGAGGTCATGGCAGTGGAGGTGCTGGTTACCGGCGGAGACACGGAGCTGGGACGCACGGTGGCCGAGGGCTTCCGCGACGACGGCCACAAGGTGACCCTGGTGGGTGCGCGCAAGAGCGACCTGGAGATCGCCGCCAAGGAGCTGGAGGTCGAGTCGATCGTCTGCGACACCACCGACCCGGCCAGCCTGGAAGAGGCCCGTCCGCTGTTCCCGCATCACCTGGACACCATCGTCCACGTGCCGGCGCCCACCTGGGAGGCCGGCGACCCGCGCACCTATTCGATCGCCGACACCGCCAACGCCTGGCGCAAGGCCCTTGACGCGGCGGTGCTTTCGGCGGTGCTCACCGTCCAGGCCGTCGGTGATCACCTGCGCTCGGGCGGCTCGATCATCAGTGTGGTGCCCGAGAACCCACCGGCCGGCAGCGCCGAGGCCGCCATCAAGGCCGCGCTGTCGAACTGGGCCGCGGGCCAGGCGGGCATCTTCGGCACCCGCGGCATCACCGTCAACATGGTGGCGAGCGGACGCAGCGCCGAGGCCGGCTACGACGGGCTGTCACGCACTCCGGCGCCGGTGTCCGCGGAGGCCGCCCGGTTGGCGCTGTTCCTGACCACCTCGGCGGCCCGCCACATCACCGGCCAGACGTTGCACGTGAGCCACGGCGCGCTGGCCCGTTTCGCCTGACGCGTAACGCGCCGCGCGCCCTTCTTTCGGGCAGGGCCGATCGCTACGGTGATTCTCGTGGCTATTCGACTCGGTCTGCAGATTCCCAACTTTTCCTACGGCACCGGGGTTGAACAACTCTTTCCCACCGTCGTCGCCCAGGCCCGCGAAGCCGAATCAGCCGGATTCGACTCGGTTTTCGTGATGGACCACTTCTACCAACTGCCGACGTTGGGTTCGCCCGACCAGCCGATGCTGGAGGCCTACACCGCACTGGGGGCGCTGGCCACCGCCACGGAGCGGGTGCAGCTGGGCACGCTGGTGACCGGCAATACCTATCGAAACCCGAGCCTGCTCGCGAAGATCATCACCACGCTGGACGTCGTCAGCCAGGGACGGGCGATCCTGGGCATCGGCACCGGATGGTTCCAGCTCGAGCACGACCAGTTGGGCTTCGAATTCGGCACCTTCACCGACAGGTTCAACCGGCTCGACGAGGCCCTGCAGATCATCTTGCCGATGATCTCCGGCGAGCGGGCCACCGTCTCGGGCCAGTGGTACCAGACCAGCGAGGCGTTCGCCAATCCCCGCTTCCGGGAACACATTCCGCTGATGATCGGCGGCAGCGGGGAGAAGAAGACGATCCCGCTCGCCGCCCGGCACTTCGACCACCTCAACGTGATCGCGGGTTTCGACGAGCTGCCGCGCAAGGTGGACGCCGTGCGCCGGTCCTGCGAAGAGGTGGGCCGCGACCCCGCCACCCTGGAGACCAGCGCGCTGATCACGGCCCTGATCGACGACAACGCGAGCCTCGAGCAGATCCCCGCCGAGATGACGCAGCGCATGGTGGCCGGCACGCCGGACGCGGTCGCCGATCAGCTCAAGTCCAAGGTGATCGACGCGGGCATCGACGGCGTCATCATCAACCTGCCCGCCTACACGCCCGGCGTCATCGAGGCGGCCGGCGCGGCACTGCGTCCGCTGGTGGGCCGGTAGGTCTTTCGCCAGCTCAACGCCCCGGTCGGCGGAGCATGACGAGTATCACGTTGGGCGACCAGCAGTGATACAGACGATGTGTTTGATTACACATGTTGCCAGCTAGGTTTGGGGGTATCCGCCTGACTAGCGTGGTCGTTGACTGCAGTCGCGCGTCCAGGAGCCCCCGTCAGGAGCAGCGGAAACATGAGCCCCCAGCCAGGAACCACAGATGGACCGGAGCGTCGTCACCAGGTCGTCATCATCGGCTCCGGCTTCGGCGGACTGAACGCGGCCAAGAAGCTCAAGCACGCCAACGTCGACATCAAGCTGATCGCCCGGACTACGCACCACCTTTTCCAGCCGCTGCTGTACCAGGTGGCGACGGGCATTGTGTCCGAAGGCGATATCGCACCCCCCACCCGGGTCGTCCTGCGCAGACAGCGCAACGTCCAGGTGCTGCTCGGTGACGTCACCCACATCGACCTGGAGGGCAAGTTCGTGGTGTCCGACCTGCTGGGGCACACCTACGACACCCCCTACGACAGCTTGATCATCGCCGCCGGCGCGGGCCAGTCCTATTTCGGCAACGACCATTTCGCGGAGTTCGCGCCGGGCATGAAGTCGATCGACGACGCGCTCGAGGTGCGCGGCCGGATCCTGAGCGCGTTCGAGCAGGCCGAGCGCTCTCGCGATCCGGAGCGGCGGGCCAAGCTGCTGACGTTCACCGTCATCGGGGCCGGCCCCACCGGCGTCGAAATGGCCGGGCAGATAGCGGAATTGGCGAAGGACACGTTGCGGGGCTCCTTCCGGCACATCGACTCGACCAAGGCCCGGGTGATCCTGCTCGACGCCGCTCCCGCCGTGCTGCCGCCCTTCGGCGACAAGCTGGGTCAGCGCGCGGCGGCCCGGCTGGAAAAGATGGGCGTGGAGATCCAGTTGGGTGCGATGGTGACCGACGTCGACCGCAACGGCATCACGGTCAAGGACTCCGACGGCACCGTCCGGCGCATCGAGTCGGCGTGCAAGGTCTGGTCCGCCGGCGTGTCCGCCAGCCCCCTGGGTCGCGACCTCGCCGACCAGTCGTCGGTCGAACTCGACCGCGCAGGCCGTGTCAAGGTACTGCCCGACCTGTCGGTCCCCGGCCACCCGAACGTGTTCGTCATCGGCGACCTGGCCGCCGTCGAAGGCGTGCCCGGCGTGGCGCAGGGCGCCATCCAGGGCGCCAAGTACGTCGCCAGCACCATCAAGGCCGAGCTCGGCGGCGCCAACCCGGCCGACCGGGAGCCCTTCCAGTACTTCGACAAGGGCTCCATGGCCACGGTGTCGCGGTTCTCCGCGGTCGCCAAGATCGGCCCGGTCGAGTTCAGCGGGCTGTTCGCCTGGTTCGCCTGGCTGGTGCTGCACCTGGTGTACCTGGTCGGGTTCAAGACCAAGATCAGCACCCTGCTGTCCTGGACGGTGACGTTCCTGAGCACCCGTCGTGGCCAGCTCACCATCACCGAGCAGCAGGCGTTCGCCCGGACGCGGCTGGAACAGTTGGCGGTGGTCGCCGCCGAGGCCAACCGGCCGGCGGCCAGACGCGCCAGCTAGCTTGCCCGACAGCGCAATTCAATGACGGCGGTGTGACGGGCCAACCGCTCAGCGGGCCTCGAGGTTCTGCAGCCGCACCTGACCGCGGGCGACGACGCGGTCGTCGTCGTCGGTGATGGTGACCAACCACAATTGCTGGCTGCGGCCGCGGTGGATCGGCTCGACGGTGCCGTACACCATGCCCGAGCCGATCGAGCGCAAGAAATCGGTGTTGTTGTTGACGCCCACCACGTTTCCGCCGCCGCGGGTGGCCAGCCAGGTGTAGGCGGCCACGCTCGCCATGCTTTCGATCATCGAGCAGTAAACGCCGCCGTGCACCAAACCCATCGGCTGCAACAGCTTGGGGGTGACCTCGAGTTGGGCCCGCGCACCGTCGGGGCTGAGTTCGGTGAACTGCAGCCCGATCTCGCGGTCGAAGGGTGCGGAGAAGTCCGGCGGGATAATGGCATTCTGCGGCTCTGGCACGTCCATGTGTCTACACCATGGCCCGCAAGCGTTTTCGCCGTGGGACTTTGGCCCCGAAAACGGCTGAGCCCCGTACCTGTTGGCACGGGGCTCGCCGATCGAGTAGACCGGGGGTCGCTGCAGCCCTCAGGACACTCACACGGTCCGTTATCGCTCGACTCGATGAGCATAGGCAAGGCTGCCCTAACTTCGCAAGGGGTATTGTTCTTCTTGTTCGCCCCGGGGGCGCGCGCGTCGGCCGACACCGTGATTTGTCAGCCTTCCGTACGACCGTCGGTAGTAAGCCGGAGTACGCTGGTTTCGACGCTCAGGAGATGAACGAACTATGGCCAAACTGACTCGGCTGGGGGATCTGGAACGGGCCGTCATGGACCACCTGTGGTCCACGCCCGAGCCTCAGACCGTTCGCCAGGTCCACGAGGCGTTGTCGGCGCAGCGCGATCTCGCCTACACCACGATCATGACCGTGCTGCAACGGCTGGCCAAGAAAAACCTGGTCTCGCAGATCCGGGACGACCGGGCGCACCGGTACGCGCCTGTTCATGGTCGCGACGAGCTGGTCGCCGGACTCATGGTGGACGCGCTGGCCCAAGCCGAGGATCCCGGGGGCCGGCAGGCCGCGCTGGTGCACTTCGTCGAACGGGTCGGCGCCGACGAGGCGGAGGCGCTGCGGCGCGCGCTCGCCGAACTGGAAGCCAATCAACGCAATAACTCACCATCTGCTGGCGCTGCACCGGAGGCCTGAGGGACACTGACAGTGTGTCCGCGCTGGCTTTCACCATTCTCGCGGTGCTACTGACCGGTCCGGTGCCGGCGATGTTGGCACGCGCGCGCTGGCCGCTGCGCGCTCCCCGCGCCGCCATGGTGCTCTGGCAGGCGGTCGCACTGGCCGCGGTGCTGTCGGCGTTCAGCGCCGGCATCGCGATCGCCACCCGGCTGTTGATGCCCGGCCGCGACGGGCGACCCACGACCAGCATCGTCGGCGCCGCCGAGCGCCTCGGCTGGCCGCTGTGGATCGCCTACGTCAGCGTGTTCGCCCTGACCGTGCTGGTCGGCGCCCGGCTGATGGTCGCTGTGGTCCGGGTGGCCATCGCCAACCGGAAGCGACGGGCCCACCACCGCATGGTGGTCGACCTGGTCGGGGTCGGCCACGGTGCCGCGCTGTCGCAGCCCTGCGCCCGCACCCGCGATCTTCGTGTGTTGGACGTCCCACAACCGCTGGCCTACTGCCTGCCCGGCGTGCGCAGCCGCGTGGTGGTCAGCGAGGGGACGTTGAGCACCCTCGCCGACGCCGAAGTGGAGGCGATCCTCACCCACGAGCGCGCCCACCTTCGGGCGCGGCACGACCTGGTGCTGGAGGCCTTCACCGCCGTGCACGCGGCCTTCCCGCGGCTGGTCCGCAGCGCCAACGCGCTCGGCGCCGTCCAGCTGCTGGTCGAGCTGCTCGCCGACGACGCGGCGGTGCGCGCCGCGGGTCGCGCTCCCCTGGCCCGGGCGCTGGTCGCCTGCGCGTCCGGCCGGGCCCCGTCGGGTGCATTGGCGGCCAGCGGTCCCAGCACGGTGCTGCGAGTGCGCCGCCTGGGCGGACGCGGCAACAGTCCGCTGCTGTCGGCGGCCGCATACCTGGCCGCGGCCGCCGTGTTCGTCGTGCCCACGGTCGCGCTGGCCGTCCCATGGCTCACCGAGCTGCAACGCCTGTTCAACCTCTGACACCGCCGAGAACCGATCACCCCGGGCGCCTGACTGTTCGCTGTGCCACAGTGTCACCGAAAGCTTTTGGTGAAAGTTCTCCAACTTGAGAGGCGACAACATGAGTTCGTCGGATGCCCCCTCCGGATCCAAGACCGGCACCGCGCAGATCGGCGTCACGGGCCTGGCCGTGATGGGTTCGAACATCGCCCGCAACTTCGCCCGGCACGGCTACACGGTGGCCCTGCACAACCGGTCGATCGCCAAGACGGACGCGCTGCTCAAAGAGCACGGCGACGAGGGCACGTTCGTGCGATCGGAGACCATCGCCGAGTTCCTGGACGCGCTGGAAAAGCCGCGCCGGGTGCTGATCATGGTCAAGGCCGGTGAGCCCACCGACGCCGTCATCAACGAGCTCGCCGACGCCATGGAAGAAGGCGACATCATCATCGACGGCGGCAACGCCCTCTACACCGACACCATCCGCCGGGAGAAGGCCATCCGGGAGCGCGGGCTGCACTTCGTCGGCGCCGGCATCTCCGGCGGCGAAGAGGGCGCGCTCAACGGCCCGTCAATCATGCCCGGCGGCCCGGCCGAGTCGTACGAGTCGCTGGGCCCGCTGCTCGAGGAGATCTCCGCACACGTCGACGGCGTGCCGTGCTGCACCCACATCGGCCCCGACGGCGCCGGGCACTTCGTCAAGATGGTGCACAACGGCATCGAGTACTCCGACATGCAGCTGATCGGCGAGGCCTACCAGCTGTTGCGCGACGGGCTCGGCAAGACCGCCCCCGAGATCGCCGACGTGTTCGCCGAGTGGAACAAGGGCGACCTGGACAGTTTTCTCATTGAGATCACTGCCGAGGTGCTGCGCCAGACCGACGCCAAGACCGGCAAGCCGCTGGTCGACCTCATCCTCGACGAGGCCGAACAGAAGGGCACCGGGCGCTGGACCGTGAAGTCCGCCCTGGATCTCGGCGTGCCGGTGACCGGCATCGCCGAGGCGGTGTTCGCCCGCGCGCTGTCGGGCTCGGTGGCGCAGCGCAAGGCGACCACCGGGCTGGCGTCCGGCCGGCTGGGCGAGAAGCCAAGCGACGCAGCGCAATTCATCGACGACGTGAGCAAGGCGCTGTACGCGTCGAAGATCATCGCCTACGCCCAGGGCTTCAACCAGATCCAGGCCGGCAGCGCCGAGTACGACTGGGACATCACCGCCGGCGACATGGCGACCATCTGGCGCGGCGGCTGCATCATCCGGGCGAAGTTCCTCAACCGGATCAAAGAGGCGTTCGACGAGAACCCCGACCTGCCGACGCTCATCGTCGCGCCGTACT
>NZ_LZLL01000317.1:0-23044 GCF_001669335.1 Mycobacterium sp. 1245852.3
ACTGATCGGCGAACAGCGGGCCCGCGCCGGTGACGTAGGCCTTGATTCCCGGCGGCGCGGGCACCGAGTCCACGATCTTGCGGACGGCCGCGGCGGACTCGTTCGCCAGCCCGCCGCCCATGTTGCCGGCGAGGTAAACCTGGACGTACGCGGCCTTTTGATCGTGGCTCTGGGAACCCGCCGCCGTCAGCGGATCACTCCAGAAATCCTGGACGTGCTGAACGTGCTTCTTGTCTTGCTCGACGCGCCTGACGATCTCGTCGTAGTAGCGGTGCGCTTCGGCCCCGAGTGGCTTGTCGCCCTCCAGCAGGATCATGGCCGAGTTGTCGGAGTTGAACTCTTTGAACGTCGATCCGACCTTCATCATCGACTGAAAGGACGCCGCGTCGGTGGGACTCATCGACACCGAGTGGGTTTTGGCGACGACCTCCAGCTGCGGGGCCACGGTGTTGGTGACGAACACGATGCCCAACCACACCAGGACGATCGGCAGCGCCAGCCGGTGGATCATCCGCGGCAGGAACGGCGGGATCAGCGGCTGGTCGACGCGCGGCGGAACCTCGGCTGGTTCGCTCATGCGGACTTGTCCAGGCAATAGACGAAGGCGTTCACGGTTTGGTTGGGATCTGAGCGATTCGGAGTCTTGATGACGTCACCACTCCCGTCGTGCTTGTTCACCACGAACTGGCAGGCGATCCAGCTGCCGTCTCCTTGCGCCACCAGGTTTGCCGGGATCCCGGGCTTCGTCGAACTCAATACTTTGCTCCAAGGCAAGGGCACGTTGAGGGCCTGCTGGGGGTGGGAGTTTTCGTCGAGATAGTTGATGGTTGCCGTGCTGCCCGGCGGACCCCAGACCTGGAGCGTGATCGTCTTGGCGTTGAACTCGTCGAGGACCTCGCCCGAGGTGCCGCCACCGAACGAACCGCGGTGAACGCCGAAGACGCCGTGCAATCGGTATACGACGAATCCCGACAGCGCGACGACAGCCGCGATCGTGAGCACCAGCCAGAAACGCGCGAAGAACCCCTTTTTCCTAGGGCGCTGCGGAGCGGCCATTTCGCCCTCCCTATCGGCGGAGCCCTGCTTCTGCAGCGGCTCGGTCCTTGGCTCAGTCGTCGTCATGGACGCTCCAAGTCCTTCCCGTTCACCGGTTGTAGTTCGCCAAGCCACAGCCCCCCGGCCTCCTCTCTGCGTTCATTGCGATCCCGAGATGAGCCCGACGCACGTAGCCGTCAGCAGTCGGGTCAGCGCGGACGCGAAGTCCAGATTCCATTCGGGGGGAACCACTTCCGGCTCCTCGGCGTAGGCGTCGGTAAGCCGTTCCGGCGGGTTCGCGACCTGCCACAGGGTGGCCGCCAACGAGTACGCGGCCAGCAGGATGTCGAGCGACCCCGATCGCCCGAGTTCGGGCAGCGCGCTCTCGATGGAATCGGCGAGCGAGAGCGTGGCGGCGGTACTGATGCGCTTGACCTCGACGACCCGTTCGGCGTCCACCTCGTGTTCGAGGTGCAGGTGCAGGTTGGCCAGCAGGTCACAGAACAGCGGGTCGTCGGCCAGGGCTTCGGCCAGCGTCTCGGCGATGCGCGAGGGCGACTTCGCGCCGGGCTTGGCCAGTTTCTCGGACACGATGTTTGACCATCGCACCCAGCCCTCGGCGGACAGGTGCAGCAGAACTTCCTTGTGCGAGGTGAAGTAGCGACGCACCGCCGAATAGTGAATTCCGGCACGGTTGGCGACCGCGGTCAGGGTGACCGACGCGACGCCGGTTTCCATCGCGAGCGACCGTGCGGCTTCCACGAGGGCCTCCGCACGTTGGCGCTTCTTTTCCTCGGTGCGGGCGCGCTGGAATGTTAGTTGCGCCACCGGCCGAGCGTAACGCACGTTGTGTGATTTGCATAACGCACGTCATGTGATTTGCAACGCGTCACAGCCCGGGCGCCAAAACAGGTAAAGGTGTAGCCATGCTCATCACCCGGCGTCCCTCGCGCGCCTGCGACTAGCCCGTGCAGACCATCGCCCTGATCGGGTTCCTCGGCGGCCTGATCACCGGTATCTCGCCGTGCATCCTGCCGGTGCTTCCCGTCGTGCTCCTGTCCGGCATGGACAGCGGGCGCGCCCGCGGCGTGAGTTCCGCGGCGCGCCCGTACCTGGTGATCGCCGGCCTGGTGTGCAGCTTCAGCCTGGCCACGTTGATCGGTTCCGCACTGCTGACGGCGCTGCACCTGCCGCAGGACGCGATCCGGTGGGCCGCCTTGGTGGTGCTGGTGTTGATCGGCGTGGGGCTGATCTTCCCGCCCGTGCAGCACCTGCTCGAGCGCCCGTTCGCATACTTTCCGCAACGCCAAATCGGCTCTGGCGCAGACGGTTTCGGATTGGGCCTGGCGCTGGGCGCCCTGTATGTACCGTGCGCGGGCCCGGTGCTGGCCGCCATTGTGGTGGCCGGCGGCACCTCGTCGATCGGCCCCGGTGCGCTGGTGCTGACGGCGACATTCGCCATCGGCAACGCGTTGCCGTTACTGGCCTTCGCACTGGCCGGGCGGCGCGTCGCCGAACGCGTGGCCGCGTTCCGCCGCCGGCAACGCGCGATTCAGGTCGCCGGCGGGGTAGCGATGATCGTGCTGGCCGTGGCGTTGGTGTTCAACCTGCCGGCGATGCTGCAGCGCGCCGTGCCCGACTACACGACGGCAATGCAGAACAGGTTGGGCGCCAACGACATCGAGCGCAGCCTGGGCCCCGCCCCCGCGCAGCGGTCAACTCAGGGCGGGCTGCAGCTGAGCCGGCCCGGCACCACCATCGACGGCGCGCTGAGCGACTGCTCCAACGGCTCCGCCGACCTACAGCAATGCGGACCGGCCCCCGCGCTCACCGGCGTCACCGGGTGGCTCAACACCCCGGACGGCAAACCGCTGGACCCCGCATCGGTGCGCGGCAAGGTGATCCTGATCGACTTCTGGGCCTACTCGTGCATCAACTGCCAGCGCGCCATCCCGCATGTGATCGATTGGTACAACCGGTATCGCGACAACGGACTCCTCGTCATCGGGGTGCACACCCCCGAGTACGCCTTCGAGCGGGTGCCCGCCAATGTGGCCAGCGGCGCCGCCGACCTGCACATCACCTATCCCATCGCGCTGGACAACGACTACGCGACGTGGAACAACTTCGCAAACCTGTACTGGCCCGCCGAGTATCTGATCGACGCGAACGGGCAAGTGCGGCATACCCAATTCGGCGAGGGCGACTACGACGGCACCGAAAAGCTGATCCGCACGCTACTGGTCGACGCCCATCCCGGCGCCCGGTTGCCGGCACCGTCCCATTCCGCCGACATGACTCCGCAGACCAGGCTCACACCCGAGACCTACCTGGGTGTCAGTAAGTCCGGAAACTACGGCGGCACCGGGGATTACAAGCAGGGCGCCGCAACGCTGAGCTACCCGCCGAACCTGGCCGACGACAAGTTCGCCCTGCGCGGCCGGTGGACGCTGGACGACCAGGGGGCCACCGCCGACGGCGACGACTCGGCCGTCCGATTGAACTACACCGCCAAGGACGTCTACGCCGTCGTCGGTGGGACCGGCACCGTCACCGTGACCCGGGACGGCAAGACCACCACGACATCGATCGGCGGAGCGCCCACGTTGCACCGGATCGTCGCCGACGACGCCGCGCATCGCGATCAGCTGGACATGCAAGTCAGCAAGGGCCTGCAGGTGTTTTCGTTCACGTTCGGCTAACCGGCGCGCTCACGACTTCTTGGCGAGGCCGCCCAGCATGGCAACGATCACGCCGAGCGCAACCAGGGCGGCGCCGGCGAACAGCGCGACGTTGAGCCATTGGTGCATCCCGGCTTCGGCGTGCCCGACCATCACCTCTGCCACCACCCGGACGTTGCCGGTGGTGTGGTTGAGCGCGCCGTTGAGGTAACGGCCGGCGACCTCAATGCCGGCCCATCCGGCCGCGCCGACGAGCAGCGCCGAGACGCCCAGGCTGCTCAGCGCCTTGCCGCGGCGGCGTGCGGTGGCCAGCGTGAGCACCGCGCAGACACCGCACAGCGCCGCCGCACCGACGCTCACCCACGGGCCCCAGGTGGCCAGCGGACTAAGCCGCCCCTGCCACATCGATTTTGGTATCGAAACAGTAAGTGGGACAGTTAATTTCGCGGGGACCGTCACGTTGTGGCGGCTCAGCAGCGGCTGGATCGAGGGGTCCTTGAGCATCGGCGCCACGTCGACCGCCCACTGGTTGCCGTTCTCGGCGGCCGCCGGGTCGCTGAACAGCCAGCCGTGCACCGAACGGTTCGCCTGGGCGAACAGCGGCGGGAATGCCGGGCCGGCGGTGAAGTCGCCGGCCGCCTGGCGCACCTCGGAAGTGTCGAGCGGATAGCGGCCCCCGCCATGCTCGACGGCCAGAGTCGTTGCCCGAGAGGTTAATTCGTCCGCCATGGCGGACTGCAGGCCCGGGTCGGTCGCCGCGCGCCGCGCCAGCGCGGCGTAGCCGTCGGCGTCAACGACGTGCAGCTGCGTCCACGCCGCGGGGATCGCGATTGCCAACGCGAGCGTGGTGATGAGCCACAACAGCACGGTCGCCGCGAATCGCACGCCTGCGAATCTACGCAATCCCCCGGACGTAGGCGGCCTGCCCCAGGTGCTGGGCGCAGTCGTCGATGATGCTCACCAACCGCGCGCTGGCCGTCACCGGCGGATCCCAGTTGGTGTCCACGACGCGGGCAAGCTCCTGCGCGCTCACGCCGGCGACGTACTCGAGGGTGAACTTGTGCACCGCGTGGTAGTAGCCGGAGAGCAGGTCCGCGGGCGCGTTAGCCGACGTTCTGGATCTCGGGCGAGCTCGCCGGACCCAATCGGGAAGTCCACCTCGCCTTCGAGGCGGCCGACGAGCACGCGGTGCGCGCCTTCTACGAGGTGGCCGTCGAGTTGGGCGCCGAGCCGCTCCACGCGCCGCGGCTCTGGCCGGAATACCACCCCGGATACTTCGGGGCCTTCGTGCGCGATCCCGACGGCAACAACGTCGAAGCGGTCTTCCACGGGATCCTCCCGTAGTGTCGCGAACATGGCCCGTACCCGACGGCCCGACCGACATCCAGCTGCCGGGAGAACCCCAGCGTGCCCAGCACCGCGTCGTAAAACCGCTGAGATTTGGCGTAGTCGGCGCAGTTGATTCCCACATGATCGATCACGGGGATGATCCTGGCACGAGCCACCGCAACGGTCGTAGATTGTTTGGATGACTTACGACCTCATCATCCGCAACGGCACCATCGTCGACGGGCTGGGCGGTGAGCCGTACGTCGGCGACGTGGCGGTGCGCGACGGCGTCATCGCGGCCGTCGGCGACGTCAACGGCGAGGCCGCGGCGCGCGAGATCGACGCCACCGGCCTGCTGGTCACGCCCGGCTTCGTCGACCTGCACACCCACTACGACGGCCAGTCCATCTGGTCGGAACGCCTGACCCCGTCCTCCGCGCACGGCGTGACGACGGTGGTGATGGGCAACTGCGGGGTGGGCTTCGCGCCCTGCCGCCAAGAGGACCACGACGTGCTCGTCGACGTCATGGCCGGTGTGGAAGACATTCCCGGCGTCGTCATGACCGACGGCCTGCCGTGGACGTGGGAGACCTTCCCCGAATACCTGGACGCGCTCGAGTCGGGCAGGCGGGACATCGACGTGGCGGCGTATCTGCCGCACTCGCCGCTGCGGGTGTACGTGATGGGCCAGCGCGGGGCCGACCGCGAGCCGGCCACCGCAGACGACCTGGCCAAGATGCGGGAGCTGGCCAAGGAGGCGATCGAGGTCGGCGCGCTTGGCTTCGCGTCGTCGCGGTTGACCATCCACAAGACCGAAAGCGGTTCGCCCATACCGAGTTACGAGGCCGCCCGCGAGGAGATCGAGGAGATCGCCCGCGGTGTCGTGGACGGCGGCGGCGGGCTGCTGCAGTTCGTCCCGGACATCCCGTCGGGCGGCTATCAGCCGGTGTTGCAGACGGTGTTCGACGTCGCCGAGGACGTCGGGCTGCCGGTCACCTTCACCCTCGTCGTCGCCAACTCCGGCGACCCGTCCTGGCCGGACGCCATCACGATGATCGAGAAGGCGAATAGCGCCGCCGACGGCGGCGAGGTCCGAGTCACGGCGCAGCTGCTGCCCCGCCCGATCGGCTTGATCATCGGCCTGCAGCTGACGGCCAACCCGTTCGTGCTCTACCCCAGCTACCGCGAGATCGCGCACCTGCCGCTGGCCGAGCGGGTCGCCGAGATGCGCAAGCCCGAGGTCCGCGCCCGCATCCTGGCCGACAAGCCCGGCCACGGGCACCCGATTCTGTACGTGGCACAGATGTGGGACTGGATCTTCCCGCTGGGCGACACCCCCGACTACGAGCCCGACCCGTCCACCAGCATCGGCGCCCGCGCCCGCGCCCGCGGCGTGGACCCGATGGAGGAGGCCTACGACCGGCTGCTCGACGACGACGGCCGGGCCATGCTGTTGGTCGCGACCAGCAACCTGCAGAACAACTCGCTGGACACGGTCGGCGAACTGCTGCACCGCGACGACGTGGTGCTTGGTCTCGGCGACGGCGGGGCGCACTACGGGATGATCTGTGACGCCAGCTACTCCACCTACTTCCTGACGCACTGGGCACGCGACCGCAAGGCCGGGCGGTTCACGGTGCCCGAGGCGGTTCGCGAGCTCACGTCGGTGCCGGCCCGTGTCGCCGGTCTGGGTGATCGCGGCCGAATCGCGGTGGGCTACAAGGCCGATCTCAACGTCATCGACCACGCCGCCCTGCGGCTGCACAAGCCGGTGATCAGCTACGACCTGCCCGCCGGGGGGCGGCGCCTGGACCAGACCGCCGAGGGGTATGTCGCCACGATCGTGGCCGGGGAAGTGATCGCCGAAAACGGCGTTCCCACCGATGCCCGCCCAGGCAGGTTGGTCCGTGGGCGCCAGCCCGTCCCCGTAGCCTCGCGATAACGCCACCAAAAGTGGCATATACCAGCTAAGTTGGGTTCCGTGACGAACCCGCATTTTGCGTGGTTGCCGCCAGAAGTCAACTCGGCACTAATTTTCTCCGGTCCAGGTCCCGGGCCGCTGCTTGCTGCCGCGGCGGCGTGGGACGGGCTGGCCGGGGAGTTGGCATCGTCGGCATCGTCATTTTCTTCGGTGACGTCAGATCTCGCCAGCGGGTCATGGCAGGGCGCGTCGTCGACGGCCATGATGTCGGTCGCCAGCCAATACGTGAGCTGGCTGTCCGCGGCGGCCGCGCAGGCCGAAGAGGTGTCACACCAGGCCTCGGCCATCGCGACGGCGTTCGAGGTGGCGCTGGCGGCCACCGTGCAGCCGGCCGTCGTCGCAGCCAACCGCGCCCTGGTGCGCGCGTTGGCGGCAAACAACCACCTGGGTCAGAACACCGCGGCCATCGCCGACATCGAGGCCGCCTACGAGCAGATGTGGGCTTCAGACGTCGCGGCGATGTTCGGTTACCACGCCGACGCGTCGGCGGCCGTGGCCAAGCTGCCACCCTGGAATCAGGTGTTGCAGAACCTCGGCTTCTCCAACACCAGCACCGCCGTCACGCGCCCGGCCAGCTCCGGTGCCGTCGCCCGCGGCTACACCTCGCGCATCGCCGGATTTCTGCGGCCCTCGGCGCCGCAGTAGCGCGGCACCCCGCGCCTATCCTGGAAGATCATGCGCACCAAGAAGAAGGTCGACCTCGAGGCGCTGGCCGATGCGCTGGTCGACTACCCCTACGCGTACCTGATCACGGTCGACGACGACTACCGCGTGCACACCGTGACGGTCGAGCCGCGGCTCGATGGGGCCACTCTGGACGTCGGACTCATCGGCGGCCGGACCCGCAACAACCTCGCCCAGCGGGCCGACGTCACCCTGTTGTGGCCGCCCGCCGAGCCGGGCGGCTACTCGCTGATCGTCGATGGCAGCGCCGAGGTGACCGACGCCGGCGAACAGACCGCCCGCCTGGCCGTGGTTCCCACCCGCGCGCTGCTGCACCGCGACGCCGAGTCGGCGGACGCGGCCAAGGGCTGCCTGCACGACTGCGTGGTCTTCTCGCTGCCGGCCTAGCGGCGATCGCAAGCGCGGCGGAGCCGGCGAAGCCGGGCGCCGCGGGTCGCCGCCATCGACCTAACTACAGTCTCATCCGTGAGCCGCGTCGCACCGCTCGCTCCGCCGTGGAGCGAAGAAGATGCCACTGGCATCAACAGCTGGGGTCACCCCGACCGCACGTACGAGCCGCTGCTTTTGGTGCGTTGCCTGCAGCGCCATCCGACGCTGGCCGCCCGGCTGCGCAAGCTCGGCGAATCCCTTTATGTCGCAGCGCTTTTGCCGGGTCGCACGCGGACCATCGCCATTCTGCGGACCTGCGCGCTGGTCGGCTGCGCATACGAGTGGGGTGGGCAGGCGGCGTTCTGGGGCCCGATCGCCGGTGTCAGCGACGACGAGTGCGACGCGCTGGTCACCGGCGGCCCGGACGACTCGCGGTGGAGCGTTGCGGAGCGCACGCTGATCGAGGCGGTGGACGAGCTCGAGCGCACCGGCTCGTGGTCGGAGGCGACGTGGACCGCGCTGGGCCGCGACCTCGACGACGAGCAGCGCATCGAATTGCTCACGGCCGTCGGCTGGTATCGGACGATCTGCACGCTGTGCAACGCGCTCGCGCTGCCGGTGGAGGGCTGGATGCGGCCCTGGCCCTGAGTCGGATGGCGGCGACCCGGCTTCGGCCGCTCCGCCGCGCTCGCGATCGCCGCTGAGTCCGACGGCGGCGACCCGGCTTCCCCGGCTCCGCCGCGCTCGCGATCGCCGCTAGCCCGCTGAGCCGTCCCTACGCAGGCTGGGATGCTGATTCCGCAACAGCGGCAACAACACCCGCCGCGGCATGAACTGAAACAGGCGGGTGCTGATCTGGCTCGGTAAGCCCGGGATCACCGTTCCGCGGTCGTGGTCGAGCGCGTCGACTCCGGCGCGCGCCACCTCACGCGACGGCTTCCACATGAACTTCGGGAACGCATCGGCGAATTCCCGCTCGTCCATGCCGGCGCTCTTCACGAACTCGGTGTGCACCGGCCCCGGGCACAGCAGCGCGACGGTGACGCCGGTGCCGGCGAGTTCACCGCGCAGCCCCTGGGTGTAGTTGTTGACGAACGCCTTGGTGGCCGCGTACCCGATCTGCCCCGGAAACGGTTGGTAGCCCGCGGTGGATCCGATGTTGAGGATCGCGCCACGGCCGCGCGGCACCATCTGCTGGACCGCGCGGGTGCTCAGGTCGATGACGGCCTCGACGTTGACCCGCACCTGGGCGATCTCGGCGTCGACGGGCGTCTTGGTCACCGACCCCATGGTGCCGATGCCGGCGTTGTTGACCAGGATGTCGACGGTCAGGCCGCGGCGGCCGACCTCGTCGAGAAGGCCGGCGCGGGCGGCGGAATCGGCGACGTCGCAGGCGATCACCTCGACGCGTACCCGGCCGGCGAGTTCGTCGGCCAGCTCGCGCAGCCGGTCCTCCCGACGGGCGACCAGTGTCACGCCGTGGCCGCGGGCGGCCAGTTCGCGGGCGATGTCGGCGCCGATGCCCGACGACGCGCCGGTCACGACGGCGGTGCTTTCGGGGGAGGGAGTCGGAAGGGCCACACGTTCACACTACGGGCGCCGACGTGAAGCTGGCCGCACGCTCGGCGTCGAATGTGCGGCTAACTTCACACTCGCGGAGCGACGCCCGGGTGTCGAGACGTCCCGTAGACACGAAAAAGCCCGGCCCCTTGTGGGGGCCGGGCTTTCCCGTGCTTGAGTCGTCGGACTTAGAAGTCCATGCCGCCCATGCCACCGGTCGGGTCGCCCGCGGGTGCGGCCGCCTTCTCCGGCTTGTCGGCGACGACGGCCTCGGTGGTGAGGAACAGGCCCGCGATGGACGCCGCGTTCTGCAGCGCCGAACGGGTCACCTTCACCGGGTCGGCAACGCCGGCCTTGAGCAGGTCCTCGTACTCACCGGTCGCGGCGTTCAGGCCGGTACCGGCGGGCGAGTTGCGGACCTTCTCGGCCACGACGCCGGGCTCCAAACCACCGTTGAAGGCGATCTGCTTCAGCGGAGCCTCGAGCGCCACACGGACGATGTTGGCGCCGGTCGCCTCGTCACCGGTGAGCTTCAGCTCGTCCAGCGACGGGGTCGCGTGCAGCAGGGCCACGCCACCACCGGCGACGATGCCCTCCTCGACGGCGGCCTTGGCGTTGCGGACGGCGTCCTCGATGCGGTGCTTGCGCTCCTTGAGCTCGACCTCGGTCGCGGCTCCGGCCTTGATCACCGCAACACCGCCGGCCAGCTTGGCCAGGCGCTCCTGCAGCTTCTCGCGGTCGTAGTCCGAGTCGCTGTTCTCGATCTCGCTGCGGATCTGGGCCACCCGGCCGGCGATGGCGTCGGAGTCACCGGCGCCCTCGACGATGGTGGTCTCGTCCTTGGTGACGACGACCTTGCGGGCCTTACCCAGCAGGGCGACGTCGGCGCTCTCCAGCGACAGGCCGACCTCTTCGCTGATGACCTGACCACCGGTGAGGATGGCCATGTCCTGCAGCATCGCCTTGCGGCGGTCTCCGAAGCCGGGAGCCTTGACGGCCACCGACTTGAAGGTGCCGCGGATCTTGTTGACGACCAGGGTGCTCAGCGCCTCGCCCTCGACGTCCTCGGCGATGATCAGCAGCGGCTTGCCGGCCTGGATGACCTTCTCCAGCAGGGGCAGCAGGTCCTTGACGGTCGAAACCTTGGAGCTGACCAGCAGGATGAAGGGGTCCTCGAGGACGGCTTCCTGACGCTCCGCGTCGGTGACGAAGTAGCCCGAGATGTAGCCCTTGTCGAACCGCATGCCCTCGGTGAGCTCGAGCTGCAGGCCGAAGGTGTTGGACTCCTCGACGGTGATGACGCCCTCGTTGCCGACCTTGTCCATCGCCTCGGCGATCAGGTCGCCGATCGACTGGTCGCCCGCGGAGATGGCCGCGGTGGCAGCGATCTGGTCCTTGGTCTCGACCTCTTTGGCCGACTTGAGCAGGGTCTCGGTGACCTTCTCGACGGCCTTCTCGATGCCGCGCTTCAGACCCAGCGGGTTGGCGCCAGCCGCAACGTTGCGCAGGCCCTCGCGGACCAACGCCTGGGCCAGCACCGTGGCCGTCGTCGTGCCATCACCGGCGACGTCGTCGGTCTTCTTGGCGACTTCCTTGACCAGCTCGGCGCCGATCTTCTCGTAGGGGTCCTCCAGCTCGATCTCCTTGGCGATGGAAACCCCATCGTTGGTGATCGTGGGGGCGCCCCACTTCTTCTCCAGGACGACGTTGCGGCCCTTGGGACCCAACGTCACCTTTACCGCGTCGGCGAGGGCGTTCAGCCCCCGCTCGAGGCCGCGACGGGCCTCCTCGTCGTACGCAATTGTCTTGGCCATTGCGAAGTGATTCCTCCGAAACTATGGGGTGACACTCAGGGCGACCGCTTGTCGGGTCGCCCCATCAACGCTGTGGCCGGGTGCAGTGCCCGCGACGGACGGCTAGGTGTCTTCCGCTTGCCGCGGCCCTGGCCTCACCGTCCCGACCTAGCACTCGCTGGTCGCGAGTGCCAACGTCATTCTTAGCACTCGCCTATGTCGAGTGCAAGAAGAGGTCAGCCCGATCGCCCAGCGCGTAAACCGTCGACGACGACGTCGGTCACCCGCTCGGCCAAGTCCGGGTTGTAGGCCTCCGCGGCCTGACACCCGACCATGATCGCCTTGACTTCGCGCACCCCGATGTCCTGGCGCGCGGTGCCCGCCCGCTGCGCGGCCCGCAGCAGTTCGTCGAGCATGGCCAGGAACGCGTCCTCGGCGTCGGGCGCCGCGCTGGCGATGTCGATCCCGAATCCGGCCAGCGCGTCGACCAGGCCGCGATCCGCCGCGCCCCAGTGCAGCACCATCGAACGCAGCAGGGCGAAGAGCGCCTCGCCGGGTCCGACGGTGTCCAGCAGGGCCCGCCCGTCGTCGACCAGCCGCTGCATCCGGTCCTCGATGACCGCCTGGAACAGCGCTTCCTTGGTGGGGAAGTGCCGGTAGACGGTGCCGGCCCCGACGCCGGCGCGGCGCGCGACCTCATCAATGGGCACTGAGAGGCCCTCGGCCGCGAAGGTGTCGTAGGCGACTTCGAGCACGCGCGCGCGGTTGCGCGCCGATGCGGCGCGCAACCGGCGTTCGGGCCGTGCCATCTGTTCACCATCTCATCAATTGACAAACCGGGGCGTGCGTTCCGTATAGTCGGATTCAACCGGAGCGCCCGCCCCGTTTACTCTACAAGTTCAAGGAGCCTCTCATGGCCAAGTGGACCACCAAGGACATTCCCGACCAGACCGGACGGGTCGCCATCATCACCGGGGCCAACACCGGATTGGGCTACGAGACCGCCCTGGCGCTGGCCGACCGCGGCGCCCACGTGGTGCTGGCCGTGCGCAACCTGGACAAGGGCAAGGACGCGGCCGCCCGCATCACCGCCCACAGCCCCCACGCCGACGTCGCGCTTCAGGAGCTGGACCTGACGTCGCTTCAGTCCGTGCGGTCCGCCGCCGAACAGTTGCGCACCGCGCACGACCGCATCGACCTGCTGATCAACAACGCGGGCGTGATGTGGACGCCGAAGTCGACCACCAAGGACGGCTTCGAGTTGCAGTTCGGCACCAACCACCTGGGCCACTTCGCCCTTACCGGCCTGCTGTTGGACCGGCTGCTGCCGGTGGCCGGCTCGCGGGTCGTGACGGTGAGCAGCCTCGGCCACCGCATCCTGGCCGACATCCACTTCGACGACCTGCAGTGGGAGCGCAGCTATAACAGGGTCGCCGCCTATGGACAGGCCAAGCTGGCCAACCTGCTGTTCACCTACGAGCTGCAGCGGCGGCTGGCTCCGCACGGGACGACGATCGCCGTCGCCGCGCACCCCGGCGGCTCGCGCACCGAACTGACGCGCAACCTTCCGCCGCTCGTCGACCGGGTCGTGACTCCGGTGTTCGGCCTGATCTCGCAGGACGCGGCCGCGGGCGCGCTGCCGCAGTTGCGCGCCGGCACCGACCCGGGCGTGCTCGGTGGCCAGTACTTCGGACCGGACGGCATCGGCGAGATGCAGGGCAGCCCGAAGGTGGTGACATCCAGCGTCAAGTCGCACGATGCCGAACGGCAGCGCCGGTTGTGGACGGTGTCGGAGGAACTGACCGGGGTGAAGTACGCCGTTTAGCCCAGATCGAGCAGCTGCTCGTAAAAGCCGCCGAAACCGCGCGGGCGATCGACGAGGTGGATCTCGAGGATCCAGTGACAGATGCGCCCGCGCGGATCGGTGCGGCGCATCGGCTTGTTCGACCCGGGCATGACATACCACTGGACGCCCCGGCCGGCGATCTTCTTGTGCGGAAATTCGCCGATCAGATGGCCCGCGATATGGCTGCCCCACTCGAAGCCCTCGGCGCGGGCCACGCCGACGACGTAGTCGAACAGCTCGGCGCCGGTGATCTCGGGGTTGCTCGCGAAGTGGTCGCGACCGGCCTGCCACACCCGTGGCAGGGCGTCGCGAAGGGCGATCTTGTGCGGGTCGTCACCGAGTACGAACGTCCGCCCGAAATCGGCCTCCCACTCCTCGAAGATCGGCCCCAGGTCCAAAAAGACGATGTCGTCGTCGGCGATCATCCGGTCCGGCGGGCGTTCCTGGAACGGCTGCAACGTGTTCTCCCCGGCGCGCACGATCCGCCGGTGCCAGTGCCGGGTCACCCCGAACATCTCCCCGGCGAGGTCGTGGATCTGGTCGGAGAGTTCCTTTTCCCCCAACCCGGGCCGGATCATGGCCCGCCGCTCGATCTCGTCGAACAGATGGCCGGCCTTGTCTTCGGCGTCCAGCAGCCGTTGCACGCGAACATCTTCGGCGCTCGATCCCTTCACACCGGCGATGCTATGCGCACACTGGAACAATGTCCCTCGTCGTGCCGCCCTACCCGCCAGCCCGCTACACCAAGGACGAACCGGAGATCAGCGCCTGGCTCAAGCGGGCCGATCAGCCACCCGATTACGAAACCTCCGGCGTCAAGTACCACTACCTGGCCAACCAGCAGGACACCGCCGGCGATTACGGCCTCTACCGGGTCGACATCGCGCCGGCCGGCGGCGGTCCCCCGGCACATTTTCACCGCGCCATGTCCGAGGCGTTCTTCGTCCTGTCCGGGACGATGAAGCTCTACGACGGCACCGAGTGGACGGACGGTCACCAGGGTGACTTCCTCTACGTGCCACCCGGGGGCGTCCACGGTTTTCGCAACGAGGCGAACGAACCGGCATCGATTCTGATGCTGTTCGCGCCCGGCGCGCCGCGCGAGGCGTACTTCGAAGGCTTTGCGGCCCTGGCGGATATGACCGACGACGAGCGCCGCGAATGGTTCATCCGGCACGATAATTTCTGGGTGCAGTAAACCCTTGCATTAACGCGAAATTTGTTCCGCCGTAACGTTTCTGATGGCGCCGCCGGCCACGGGACCGATGGGCGTAGGGTGTGGCCGTGCGAACGAGGAAGCCGTCGAAACGGGCCGCGGCCTGGATGCGGCAACGGATCGATTGGTCGATGAGCGCCCCGGTGATGATCAGCCTGCGCGTCAAACGCCCAAAACCCCGGAGCACACCGGACTTTCGGCCGCGCCCACCAGCGCCGGTCGCCGTACACGAACGCGGCACCCGGGTCAGCGGCTATCAACGGGGCGGGCGAGGGTTGCGCGATCGCGCCCGGGCACGCCTGTCGCTCGCACCGCCCGCGATGACACGGCGGCCCCGCGTACCGCGCACGCCGGGCCGGCGCTACGTCGCGCCCGTCAGGTCGCCGTCGACGTAGCGCTGCAGGTTGGGCGTGATCGCCGCGAGCATTTCCTCGTTCGTCATCGACGCGAGGGGCTCGATCTTCCAGACGTAGCGCATCAGGGCCAGGCCGATCGTCTGCGACGCGATCAGGCCGCTGCGGACAAGGCGCTCGTCTTCGTCGACCCCGAGCTGTGCGACGCCCATCAGGCTGCCGGCGACGACGCGTCGTAGCCTTTCGCGGGTGGTCGGTTCGTGCGCCGCGGTCTGCAGGATGGCGTGCAACGTCGGCCCGATCTCCTCGTCGTCCCAGCTGGCCAGCATTAGCTCCAGCACGGCGGCGCCGAGTTGTTCGACCGGCGTAACCCAGACCTTGGCGACGTCGTCGAGCCACTTCTGCGGCGGGTTCGTCGCCGCGTCGAGCAGCTTCTCCTTGGACCCGAAGTAGTGGTAGACCAGCGCGGGATCGACGTCGGCGGCCCGGGCGATCGCGCGGATGGTGGTGCCCGCCCAGCCGTGTTCGGCGAATTCGACGCGGGCCGCGGCCACGATCCGCGCGGCCAGCACGCCGCGCTCATCGCGCGGGCCGGGCGTGGTCGACCTCTTCGGCATGAGTTTCATCATAGCGTGAATTTCCCCTTGCGTTGAGACTAGTTTCACCGTAGCGTGAGACTAGTCTCAACGGGCCGTGAAAATGAGGAGCTGGCCACCATGTACACCTACGACATCGACGCGTCGGCCATGTTCGACGACCGCACCGAGCAGTTCGCGAAGTTCGGGATCCCGCGCGAGGACATCGAGCGGGTCCGCGCGGCCGTCGACGACATGTGGGCCGATGCGCCCGGCGGCTGGGTCTATGAATGGTCTTCGCTGGCAAGCGAATACGCCGAGCGAACCGAACATCGGATGGCGTCGCTGGTCTACGGGTGCGCAAAGTTTCCCTGCCTCACCGACGCGGCGCGGGCCAAAGCGATGCAGCACCAGCTCGAGCAGTTCCAGTTGGCGGCCGGCGATTTCCCGGTGCACTTCGAACGGCGCATCCTCACCGTCGCCTACCGCGACGGGTCCGTCGAGGTGCCGGTGCACCTGTATTCGGCCGACGGTGACTACGCCGCCCGTCCGGTGCTGATCGCCAGCGGCGGCGTGGACACCTGGAAGATGGACATCCACCCGTGGTGGGTCGCATTCACCCAGGGCGCGGGCGTGACCACCATGGCCTTCGACCATCCCGGCACGGGCGAAACCGCGATCCCGCTCGACCAACACGCCGACGACGTGATCCGCGGGCTCGCCCGCCACGCCCGGACGCTGGGCGACGGCCGGGTCGCGCACTTCGGCGCATCGTTCGGCGGCAACTTCGCCGCGATGTCGGGACTGTCCGGAATCGTCGATGCCGCAATCGATCTCGGCGGTCCCGTGGTCGCCGCCTTCGGTCCCGACAATCTCGCGAAACTGCCCTACGGCATGCACGACATCCTGGGCAACGCGATGCAGTGGGACCACTCCCCCACCCTCGATCAGCTCAGCGCCGGAATGGAACGCCTGAATCGCGCGGATCTGCTTGCCCAGCAAACTAATTCGGCGATGTTGGTGATCAACGGCGCCGACGACTATTTCGTCCCGCAATCCGACACTTTAGACTTCCGGGGCCGCCGCGACACCGAGGTGCACCTGGTCGAGGGCACCGGCCACGTCGCGATGAGCAAAGCGCCCGAGGTGGTGCCGAAGATCATCGCCTGGCTGCGCCGCCAGATGGGATCGACCCCGACGGCCTGACAAACCCGCGCGGGTGGCGAATCCGGCGGAAATCGCTGTCGGGATAACGGTTTTTCATCGCAGGCCCACGGCCGGAACCGTCGAATGCCCGTCGCCCGACACGACGCCCTCGACCGTCGATGAGTATGTTTTGGGCCATGGCTTCCAACGACAAAGAGAACCGCAACTGGTCGGAGGGCGATGTCCCGGATCAAAGCGGCCGCGTCGTCGTCGTCACCGGCGCCAACACCGGCATCGGGTATGAGACGGCCGCCGTCCTGGCCTATCGCGGCGCCCACGTCGTGCTGGCGGTGCGCAATCTCGAGAAGGGCAACGCGGCGCTGTCGCGCATCGTCGCCGCCGGCGGCCAAGGGCGCGGGAAAGTAGATGTCACGCTGCAACAGCTGGACCTGACCTCGCTGGACGCGATCCGGTCGGCCGCCGACGCGCTGCGCGCGGCGTACCCCCGCATCGACCTGCTGATCAACAACGCGGGCGTGATGTGGACGCCCAAGCAGGTCACCCAGGACGGTTTCGAATTGCAGTTCGGCACCAACCACCTGGGCCACTTCGCGCTGACCGGGCTGCTGCTGGAAAACCTGCTGGGGGTGCGGGATTCGCGGGTGGTGACGGTCAGCAGCCTCGGGCACCGGCTGCGGGCCGCGATCCATTTCGACGACCTGCAGTGGGAACACCGCTACGACCGGATCGCCGCCTACGGGCAGTCCAAGCTGGCCAACCTGCTGTTCACCTACGAGCTGCAGCGACGGCTGGCGGCCAACCCCGACGCGAAGACCATCGCCGTCGCCGCGCATCCCGGCGGCTCCAACACCGAGCTGGCCCGCAACCTGCCGGGCGTCTTCCGGCCGGTGAAGGCCGTGCTGGGGCCGCTGCTGTTCCAGAGCCCGGCCATGGGCGCGTTGCCGACGCTGCGAGCCGCCACCGATCCGGCCGTTCAGGGCGGGCAGTACTTCGGCCCATCGGGATTCCTCGAACAGCGGGGCCGCCCGAAGCTGGTCGAGTCCAGCGCCCAGTCCCACGACGAGGAGCTGCAGCGCCGGCTGTGGGCCGTCTCCGAAGAACTCACCGGCGTCCGCTTCCCCGTCTGACCCGGGAGATAATGGCTCCGATGCGCTCAGTCGCCGAACATCAGCGGGTTGTCAGCGAGTTGATTCGTGCCCGGCCGCCGGTCGCGGTCCCGCTCGCCGAGGCCCAGGGCCTGGTGCTGGCCGAGGACGTGGTGGCGCAGCTGGCGTTGCCAGTCTTCGACAACTCGGCGATGGACGGTTACGCGGTGCGTGCCGAGGACACGTCGACCGCCACGCCCGAACACCCGGTGGTGCTGCCCGTCGCCGAGGACATTCCGGCCGGGCGCACCGACGAACTGACGCTGCAGCCCGGTACGGCCCACCGGATCATGACGGGCGCGCCGCTGCCGGCCGGGGCGACGGCCGTCGTGCCGGTGGAGGACACCGACGGCGGCGTGGACGTCGTGTCGATCCGCGCGCCACGGGAGGCGGGCAGGCACATCCGGCGCGCAGGCGAGGACGTCTCGCCCGGCACCACCGTCTTGCGCCAGGGTCAGGTCGTGACGCCGGCGGTGCTCGGCTTGGCGGCGGCGCTGGGCATCGCCGAGTTGCGGGTGATTCCGCGCCAGCGGGTGCTGGTGATCTCGACCGGTTCGGAGCTGGTGACGCCGGGCACCGCGCTGCGGCCCGGGCAGATCTACGAGTCCAACTCGATCATGCTGGCCGGCGCCGTTCGGGATGCAGGCGCCGAGCTGGTCGGCGTGGCGACCGCGGAAGACGAAGTGGCCCAGTTCAGTTCGATCATCGACCGATACGCCGGTGACGCCGACCTGATCATCACCAGCGGCGGCGTCAGCGCCGGCGCCTACGAGGTGGTCAAGGACGCCTTCGGGCGGGAGGGCGACCAGGGCGTGGAATTCGTCAAGGTCGCCATGCAGCCGGGCATGCCGCAAGGCGTGGGACGGGTGGCCGGCGCGACGATCGTCACGCTGCCCGGCAACCCGGTCAGCGCGCTGGTGTCCTTCGAAGTGTTCATCCGTCCGGCGCTGCGCAGGGCCATGGGCCTGCCGGATCCGGACCGTCCGCTTCGCACCGCGGTGCTCGCGGAGTCGCTGACCTCGCCGCGCGGCAAGCGCCAATTCCGCCGCGCGGTGCTGGGCGACGACGCCAGCACGGTCACCAGCTACGGGCCGCCCGCCTCGCATCACCTGCGGTGGCTGGCGTCGGCGAACGGGCTGCTGGACATCCCCGAGGACGTGGTCGAGGTGCCCGAGGGGACCCAGCTGCAGGTCTGGGATCTGCGCTAGCTCGGCGACGATGCAGCCCGCGCAGTGGCACCTCCCAGCCGCGGAGCGGCGAGGGGGACGGGGTGAGGAGGAGGCGGGCAATCAGGCCTAGCTCGGCGACGATGCAGCCCGCGCAGTGGGGTGAGGAGGAGGCGGGCAATCAGGCTTAGCCGGCGGGCGTGGCCACGTCCCGATGGAACTCGTCGGCCTTGTCGAAAGCCGGGGTGCAGCGGATGGCGATGCCGACGATCGCCATCATCACCGGAATGGTGACCAACGCCGCCGACAGCCCCACCCGGCCGGACAGGTGCCCGATCAGCGGCGGCCCGAGCAGATATCCCAGCCAGCCGGTGGCGGCCACGATAGCGATCGCCGATCCGGCGCCGCTGGCGCCGTAGGCCGCGCTGAACGCGGTCGGCACCAGCAGCGCAACGCCGGCGCCCAGCGCCGCGAAACCGAGCACGCCGATCCAGGCGTTGGCGGTCGCCAGCGTCACGCTCATGCCCACGACGGCCATCAGCGCCAGCCCCGGCAGCAGCCGGCGACTGGGCACCCGCGCGTGCAGCCGCGGTGCGCCGAACCGGGTGACGACCATCGCACACGTGTAGCCGGCGTAGCTCACCGCGGCGACGCTCGGGCCGGCGCCGACGACGTTGCGCAAATAGTTGGCCGACCAGTCGGTGGCGGCGCCTTCGCACAGGAACGAGGCGAACGCCACGGCCGCCAGGATCGCCACGGTCGGCGTCATCCAGGCCCGGTCGCCTTCCGCGTGGCCCGTCGGCGCCGCCGTCTCGGCCGCGTCGGGGATCAGGCGACGGGTCAGGGTTTCCACCACGATCAGGACCGCCAGCCCGAGCGCCGTCAACTGGACGGTCAGGCCGACGCCCGCGCTGACGCAGACCGCGCCGATCACCGCCCCCGCCAGCGCCCCGAGGCTCCACATGCCATGGAAGCGCGCCATGATCGGGGTCCCGGCGAGCCGCTCGACCGTGCCGGCCTGGGTGTTCATCGCGACGTCCAGCGCCCCCTGGAACAGCCCCCACAAGGCCAGCGCCGCGAACAGCGCGGCCGCGGACCGGGCCAGGCCCACGGTCGTGCCGGCCGCGGCGTAGCCGGCCACGGTGACCGGGATCAGCCGGTGGCTCCCCCAGCGGGGCAGCGCCCAGTGGCTGACCGCCGTGGCCACCACCGAGCCCAGCGGCGCGCCGAACAGCGCCGTTCCGAGCGCCGCGTCGGACAGGCCGAGCCCCGCCTTGACGTGCGGAATGTGGGCGGCCCAGGACGAGAACACCAGCCCGTGCGCGAGGAAGACGGCGGTGACCGCCACTTTCGCGCGGCGCACTCGTAGTGCCGTTCGATCGGCGCTGTGCGATTGCATGTCGAACGTGGGCGTTCCCCCTGCGGGCGTCCACGAATCAGTCGCGGGCTCCGTAAGATGGCCGCGTGGCACGCCGCCCCCGCACTGTCGGCCCCTCCGCTCAAGACCCGGGCTTCAGCCCGCAACACGCACTGGAACTGGTGCGTTCCGCCGTCCCGCCGGTGCATCCGGCCGGCCGACCGTTCATCGGCGCCGGGCTGGCGCTGGCCCTGGTCGGCCGCAGGCACCGATGGGTGCGACGGGCGGGCCTGCTGGCCGCCGGCGCCTGCGCCGGCTTCTTCCGTCACCCCCCTCGGGTGCCGCCGGCCCGGCCCGGCGCGATCGTCGCGCCCGCCGACGGCGAGATCTGCGTGATCGACTTCGCCACCCCGCCCGCCGAATTGAGCATGGGCGACGCGCCGCTGCCGCGGGTCAGCATCTTCCTGTCGCTGCTGGACGCCCACGTGCAGCGCGCGCCGGTCAGCGGCGAGGTGATCGCCGTGCAGCACCGGCCTGGCCGGTTCGGCTCGGCCGACCTGGCCGCGGCGAGCACCGAGAACGAACGCACCAGCCTGCACATTCGCACACCCAGCGGCGCGGACGTCGTCGCGGTGCAGGTCGCCGGGCTGCTGGCCCGGCGCATCATCTGCGACGCGCACGTCGGGGACAAGCTGTCGATCGGTGATACCTACGGCCTGATCCGGTTCGGGTCCAGGCTGGACACCTACCTGCCGGCGGGCTCCGAACCGCTGGTCAAGGTCGGTCAGCGCGCGATCGCCGGCGAGACCGTGCTGGCCGAGCTGCCATGATCAGCAAGCCGCGCGGGCGGCCGGCGGTCAACCTGCAGATCCTGCCGAGCGCGATGACGGTGCTCTCGGTCTGTGCGGGGTTGACCTCGATCCGGTTCGCCCTCGAACACCAGCCCAAGGCCGCGATGGCGCTGATCGCCGCGGCCGCGATCCTGGACGGGCTCGACGGGCGGGTGGCCCGCATCCTGGACGCCCAGTCGCGGATGGGCGAGCAGATCGACTCGCTGGCCGACGCGGTGAACTTCGGCGTGACCCCGGCGATCGTCCTCTACGTGACGCTGCTGACCAAGTCGCCGGCCGGTTGGGTGGTGATCCTGCTCTACGCGGTGTGTGTGGTGCTGCGGCTGGCACGGTTCAACGCTTTGCAGGACGACGGCAGTCAGCCGGCCTACGCGCACGAGTTCTTCGTCGGCATGCCCGCGCCGGCCGGCGCGATCTCGATGATCGGCCTGATCGGACTCAAGCTGCAGTTCGGCGACGGTTGGTGGACGTCGCCGCTGTTTCTGTGCATCTGGATCACCGGGACGTCGATCCTGATGGTCAGCAAGATCCCGATGCGCAAGATGCACGCGGTCGCCGTGCCGCCAAGCTGGGCGGCGCCCCTGCTGGCGGTCCTGGCGATCTGCGCGGCGGCGGCCGTGCTGGCGCCCTACGTGTTGATCTGGGTGCTCATCGTCGCCTATCTGTGCCACGTGCCGTTCGCCATCCGCAACTCGCGCTGGCTGGCCGCGCACCCGGAGGCGTGGGACGACGAACCCAAGCAGCGCCGCGCGGCGCGGCGGGCGATCCGCCGGGCACAGCCCAACCGCCGGTCGGTGGCGCGGCTGGGCCTGCGCAAGCCGGGCAGGCGCCTGCCGTGAGTCGCTCCGGCGACGACGCGGGCCCGGCCCGTCAACTCACCCTGACCGCCCGGCTGAACACCTCCGCGGTGGACTCCCGCCGCGGTGTCATCCGGTTACATCCGAATGCCATTGCCGCACTGGGCATTCGGGAATGGGACGCGGTATCGCTGATCGGGTCACGGACCACGGCGGCGGTGGCCGGCCTGGCCGGCCCGGACACCCCGGTCAGCACCGTGCTGCTCGACGACGTGACGCTGTCCAACGCGGGTCTGCGCGAGGGCACCCCGGTGGTCGTCGGCGCGGTCACCGTCTACGGCGCGCGGTCGGTGACGCTGGCCGGCTCGACGCTGGCCACCCAGTCGATCACGCCGGTCACGCTGCGACGAGCCTTGCTGGGCAAGGTGATTACCGTGGGCGACGCCGTCTCGCTGCTGCCCCGCGACCTGGGCCCGGGCACCTCGACGTCCGAGGCCACCCGCGCGCTGGCCACCGCGGTCGGTATCAGCTGGACCTCGGAGCTGCTGACCGTCACCGGCGTCGACCCCGACGGACCGGTGAGCGTGCAGCCCAACACGCTCGTCACCTGGGGCACCGGCGTTCCGTCCGGTGCCAGAACCTCGTCGCGGATATCGGTCGAGGTCGCCAGGCCGGAGATGGTCGTCGAGGAACTCAAGGGCACCCAGCCCCAGGCCGCCAAGCTGGTCGAGTGGCTCAAGCTCGCGCTCGACGAACCGCATCTGCTCAAGACGCTGGGTGCGGGCGCCAACCTCGGGGTGCTGGTGTCGGGCCCGGCCGGTGTGGGCAAGGTGACCCTGGTGCGCGCGGTGTCCGGCGACCGCAGGCTGGTCACGCTCGACGGCCCGGAGGTCGGCGCGCTGGCCGCCGAGGACCGGCTCAAGGCCGTGGCGTCGGCGGTGCAGACGGTCCGCGACGGCGGTGGGGTGCTGCTGATCACCGACGTCGACGCCCTGCTGCCGGCCACCGCCGAGCCGGTGGCCTCGCTGATCCTCGGCGAGCTGCGTACCGCGGTGGCCAGCGAGGGCGTCGCCCTGATTGCCACCTCCGCGCGGCCCGACCAGCTCGACGCCCGGCTGCGGGCCCCCGACCTGTGCGAC
>NZ_LZLL01000318.1:0-3610 GCF_001669335.1 Mycobacterium sp. 1245852.3
GGCGATCGCCACCGCCACGACCGAGGCCAGAAAGAGCCACAGGGGTAGTCCGGATCCGCTCACTGGTCTCCTCGGTCGACGTCGCGTCAATCAGGGTATTCGCGGGGGGCCGGCCCGGGGAGACGAATCGCGGGTTATCAGCCGCTGTTTCGCAGCGCGCTGGCGAGCCCGTTCATGGTCAGCAAAATGCCGCGCTGCACCAATTCGTCGTCGTCGCCGGAGCGGTAGCGGCGCAGCAACTCCACCTGCAGGTGATTGAGGGGCTCGAGGTAGGGGAAGCGGTTGAACACCGAACGCGCCAGCGCCGGGTTGTCGGCGAGCAGGTTGTCCTGGCCGGTGATGAGCTTGTGCATGGCGATGGTTCGCCGGTGCTCGTCGACGATCTTGTCGAACACCCGGCGCCGCAATTCCTCGTCGTCCACCAATTCGGCGTAGCGCGCCGCCAGCCCGAGGTCGCTTTTGGCCAGCACCTGGGCCAGGTTGGACAGCACGCTGCGGAAAAACGGCCAGCGCTGGTACAACTCGTGCAGGGTGTCCACCCGCTCGCTTTCGCTTTCCGGGCCGGCCGCGATCCACTGTTCGAACGCCGACCCGGTGCCATACCAGCCGGGCAGCATGACCCGCGACTGGCTCCACGCCAGCACCCAGGGGATGGCGCGCAGGTCCGAGATGGACTCGGTGGGTTTGCGTGAGGTGGGGCGGCTGCCGATGTTCAGCGAACCGATCTCGCTGACCGGCGTGGAGGCCATGAAGTAGTCGACGAAACCCGGTGTCTCGTGCACCAATTCGGCGTAGGCACGCTGGGCCAGCACGGCCACCTCGTCGAGCACCGCGTACGCCGGTTCGGCGGCGTCGCCCAGGCCCTCCACATCCAGCAGCGTGGATTCCAGCGTAGCGGCCAGCAGGCTCTCCAGGTTACGTTGGGCCGCTTGCGGTTCGGCGTACTTGGCGGCGATCACCTCACCCTGCTCGGTGAGTCGCAGCGAACCGCTCACCGCGCCCGGCGGCTGCGCCAGGATTGCCTCATAGCTCGGCCCGCCGCCGCGGCCGACGGTGCCGCCGCGACCATGGAAGAGCCGCAACCGGATTCCGGTTTTGCGGGCCACCTCCACCAGGGCCAGCTCGGCCCGGTACACCGCCCAGCTGGACGCCAGGTAGCCGCCGTCCTTGTTGGAATCGGAATACCCCAGCATCACCTCCTGGCTGTCGTCGCGGGCGGCCACCAGGGCGCGGTAGATCGGGAGTTCGAGCATGGCGTGCAGGATGGTGGCGCCGTTGTGCAGGTCGTCGATGGTCTCGAACAGCGGTGAGATGCCGACCGGGCAGTACGGCGCATCCCCGGACGCGTCGATGAGGCCGGCCTCTTTGAGCAGGATCGCGGCCTCGAGGACGTCGGAGACCGAACGACACATGGAGATCACGTAATTGGGCACGGCGGACGGTCCGTAGCGCTTGATGGCGTGCGCCGCCGCGCGCACCACGCCCAGCTCTTTGCGGGCCAGTTCGGACAACTCCGCGCGGTCACCGACCAGCGGCCGGCGGGTGGCCAGCTCGGCGGCCAGCAGCTCGACCCGGTCGTCTTCGGGCAGCGAACCGTAATCGGGGTGCACCCCGGACCACGCCAGCAGCTCGGCGACCACCTCCTCGTGCACGTCGGAGTTTTGCCGCATGTCCAGGCCACACAGGTGAAACCCGAAGACCCGCACGCCTTCTCGCAGCAGCGCCAGGCGGTCGTCGGCCAGCAGCGCGCTGCCGTGCGCGCGCAGCGACGCATCGACGGCGTCCAGGTCGGCCCGCAGCTCGCCCGGGGCGGCATACGGCGGCAACCCGAGGTCCAGCTCGTGCTGGGGTCGGCGGTCCAGGATCTCGGCGCCGGTCGCGGTGAGCCGGGCGCGGATCACCCGCACCGCGCGCCGATACGGCTCGTCGGCGCGGGCCTTCTCACCGCAGCCCTCGGCCAGTTCGGTCAGCTCGGGGCTGACCGCGACCAGGCGCGCCGACATCGACAGCTCCTGTTCCAGCGCGGTCAGTTCGGCCAGGTAGTGCGCCAGCGCGGTGAACGCGGCGTTGCCGGTGGCCTGGCGCACCACGTCGCCCGTCACGTTCGGATTGCCGTCGCGGTCCCCGCCGATCCACGAACCGGGCTGCAGGATCGGCTGATCGAGCAGGTCCGCGTCGGGCCAGCGCTTCCGCAGCGCGTCGCGCACCTCGGCGTTGACCTGCGGGATCACCTTGAAGAACGCGGCGGCGTAGTAGCGCAGCCCCACGTCGATCTCGTCGGTGATCTGCAGCCGGGACAACCGGATCAGCGCGGTCTGCCACAGCGTGAGGACCTGGCGGCGCAACTCGCGTTCGATGTTACGGCCGTCGTCGGTTTCGTCGTGTCCCTCGGCGTGCAGCCGCATCAGTTCGGTGATCCGGTGCTGGGTGACGAACACGGTGCGCCGGCGGGTCTCGGTGGGATGCGCGGTGATCACCGGCGCCACCACGGCACCCTTCAGCGCACCGGCGACGGTGGCCGAATTCAGTTGCGCGGAGTCGAGTTTGGCGTAGGTAGCGGCCAGGCTGCTGTCCTGCGGCGCCTCGCCGGCGGCGACGTGAATCGCCCGGCGGCGCTCGCGGTGGATGTCTTCGGCGACGTTGGCCAGCAACGCGAAGTGGCTGAACGCCCGAATGACCGGGATCGCCTGGTGGATGTCGATGCCATCGAACATCCGCGCCAGCTCCGCGCGGTCGATCTCGGAGCGTCGCACCCGAAACGATTCGACCCGGGCCCGCTCGACGAGCTCGAACACCTCGTGACCGTTCTGCTCGCGCACCGTGTCACCCAGAATGGCGCCCAGCAGCCTGATGTCGGCCCGCATCGGCTCGGTCGCCTCGCGACCCACCAGGGTGCGCTGCACGGCGCCGATCGGTTCCAGCGTGCCCTCGGATGCCTCAACCATGAGTCCCAGTATCGACGCGGTTGTCCGCGGCCGCCCGTCGGGGACCGTCCGCGGCCGTGAATCACCATGGCGCCCAGCGGGTCAGATCAGCGTGATTTAACAGGAATGACCGGCCGATCAACCGTGTTGGTTGCGGACATGTCCACCGGAATCATCCTCATGGCCCGTCCCGATGCCCCCAACCTCGTCGATGACGTGATCGCCCAAGCCCAACGAGCCCACGAGCTCGGTGTCGCGCAGGTGTGGCTACCCCAACAGCAGAACTACGACGCGATCGCGCTCGCCGCGCTCGTCGGAGCCGCCGTGCCCGGGCTGGGCGTGGGCACCTCGGTGGTGCCGATCAATCCCCGTCACCCGCTGATCGTCGCCTCGTTGGCGCAAACGGCGCAGGCCGCCGCGCACGGCAACTTCAGCCTGGGGCTGGGACTGGGTGCCCGACAGGTGGAACGCCCGGCCTTCGGCACCGACTTTCCCAACACCATCACCCGGCTGCGCGAGCACCTGACGATCCTGGCGTCGGTGTTCAACAGCGGCGGCGTCGACTTTCACGGCAGCGAACTGCACGCCAGCCCCACCTGGCCGGTGCGGGTGCCCGGCGGCACACCGATCCCGGTGTATGTGGCGGCGATGGGCCCCAAGGCGCTGCGGGTCACGGGCGAACTGGC
>NZ_LZLL01000319.1:0-68893 GCF_001669335.1 Mycobacterium sp. 1245852.3
CAGCTGATCGCGGCCGGCGGCAGCGGCGATCACCTCTGCGAGGTGGAACGCGGGGCACGCCACCTGATCGCCGAGGCCATAGCGTCGGCCAAAGCAGTGGTGCGGGCGCGGCAGATCGCGTCCACGCCCAAGCCGAATCCCTGGTCGGCCGCTAGCTGAGCAGACCTTGCCGCATTGCCTCGGCGACGGCGGCCGCGCGATCGCCGACGCCGAGCTTCTCGTAGAGGCGTTGCACGTGCGTTTTGACCGTCGACGGGGCCACGAAGAGCTCACCGGCGATCGCGGGGATGCTTTGACCGCGGGCGATCCGGTTGAGCACCTCACGCTCGCGCGCACTGAGCACGGGTGCCGACGGCTCCGCACGCTGCCGGATCTCCGCGGCAAGACCACCGACGAGCGCCGGTGCCACCACGTCGCGGCCCTGCGCGCAGTCGAGCACGGCCTTGACGATCTCGCTGCGCGTCGAGTCCTTGAGCACGAACCCGGCGGCGCCCTGTTGCAACGCCTGGTACACGATCGCCGACTCGTCGTGCGCGGAGATCAGCAGCACCCGGGTGGGCAACCCCTGCGTCCGCACCGCCGCCGCCACCTGGGCGCCGTCCAAGCCGGGCATCCGGTAGTCGAGCAACGCGACGTCGGGCACGTGCGACTTGATCAATTCCAATGCGGCAGAACCGTCTTCCGCCTCACCGACGACGTTCACCGAACCACTCGACGACAGGGCCCGCACCACGCCCTCGCGAAAAAGTGGGTGATCATCGCCGACGACCACGCGCACCTTTTCCGGGCTAGCCGCGCCGACCATGGCGACGAGTGTAGCGGTTTGCGGAGCAGCGACGTTCGCGATCTCCGGACGGCCCGATGAGTCAATTTCCCGTTTGCTTCGGGGTGACGGACGCGGATGAGTACGGTGATCGGGTGGCGGTAGCCGGTGACGCAGAGCTGGAGCGGGTGCGCACGGTTCACCAGTTGCGCTCGTACCGCATCGGCTCGGTGCTGCGCATCGGAGTGGTCGGCCTCATGGTCGCGGCCATGATCATCGGCACCAGCCGATCGGAGTGGCCGCAGGAAAGCGTCCTGATCGTCCTGTACACACTCGTCGCGCTCTGTGCATTCGGGCTGGCCTTCGCCCCTTTCCGACGCTGGATCGGGATGGGCCGACTGGTCGCGATCGGCCGGCTGGAGCCGTTTGCGTTCACCGTCATCGACATCGTCGCGCTGACGGTGTTTCAGCTGTTGTCCACCAACGGGATCTACCCGCTGCTGATCATGGCCATGCTGCCCGTCCTGTTGGGGCTGGACGTCTCCTCGCGCCGGGCGGCGGTGGTGCTGATCTTCTCCATGCTCGGGTTCGCCATTGCCGTACTACAGGATCCGGTGATGTCGAGCGGGGACAGGTTGGCCGAGGCGGGGTTTCGGTTCCTGCTCTATGCATTCCTTTGTTGCGCGGCCTTTCTGGTGGTGCGCATCGAGGAGCGCCACACCCGCTCGGTGGCCGGATTGAGCGCGCTGCGGGAGGAGTTGCTGGCCCAGACGATGAACGCCTCGGACGAGGCGGCGCGCCGGATCTCGGAATTCATTCACGACGGACCGCTGCAAGACATCCTGGCGGTGCGCCAGGAGCTCGTCGAACTGGACGGGGCGTTCGAGGGCGACGAGCGGGTCGGCCGGGCGCTGGGCGGCTTGCAGCTGGCCTCGGAACGGCTGCGGCAGGCCACTTTCGAGCTGCATCCGGCGGTGCTCGAGCAGGTCGGGCTGGGGGCCGCCGTGCAGCAGCTCGCCGAGTTCACCGCGCAGCGTTGCGGCATCGACATCAGCACAGAGATCGAATACTCGGGGCGCCGCGACATCGACGCCGTCGTGTTCGGGGTGGCGCGCGAGTTGCTGTCCAACGTGGTCCAGCACGCTCGGGCCCGGCAGGCGACGGTCATGCTCGGGGTCACCGACCGGACCTGTGTCTTGCATGTGGTCGACGACGGTGTGGGGTTGCGCCAGGAGACGGTGGCGCGGCGGCTGGGCGAGGGGCACATCGGGCTGGCATCGCATCGGGCTCGGGTGGAAGCCGCCGGGGGAGCCTTGATGTTTCTCGACGCCCCGGTGGGAACCCATGTCTGCGTCGAAGTGCCGTTGAGGAATTGACCGCTCCGCGCACCCGTGATCGGCACGCATTAGGTGAATTCCATCCGCGCTAGCACCGGCGCTATCACGAACGAAAGTCACCTACTGGTTCGGCGGAGGTTCACCACGGAGCGCCATCACCGTGCCCCATGGTGAACGGTTTGCGCCACCGCGCTCGGCGGCGCCCATCGAGATAACCCCTATTTCAGGTCGACCGACTTCCCGGTGGCGGCCGCATGGCCGGCACGGTAGCCGAAAACCATTGCCGGGCCCAGTGTTCCGCCGGCGCCGCCGTAGGCCCGTCCGGTCACGCCGCCCATCGCGTTGCCCGCGGCGAAAAGACCCGGTATCGGCTCGCCGCCGACATGCAGGACGCGGGCGTCGTGATCGGTGCGGGGGCCGCCCTTGGTGCCCATTGCGCCGATGCTCACCGGCACCGCGTAGAAGGGCGCGGTGTCGATGGGGCCCAAGGTCTTACCGGCCGGGGTGGTCGCGCTGTCGTCACCCCAGTAGCCGTCGTACGCGCTCGAGCCGCGACCGAAGTCGGGGTCCGCGCCGGCGGCTACGTGACGGTTCCAGCTCTCGACGGTGTGGGCCAGACCGTCGGCGTCGATACCGGTCTTGGCGGCCAACTCGGCGAGGTCTGCCGACTCGCAGAACCAGTCGGGGACGGGCTGCCCCGGCTCGATACCGAGAAATCCGTAGCGCTGCAGGTGAATCGAATCGAACACCATCCATCCGCGGTCGTTGACGTAGCCGCCGCGAGGGTCCAGGTAATGAAAGGCGCCGGCCATCGAGTTGTAATCGCAGGCCTCGTTGACGAAGCGGCGGCCGGCCGAGTTGACGATGATGCTGCGCGGCCGCGTCCTTTCCAGTCGCACGCTGCGGCTGCGGGGCTTGCCCTCGATGGTGTCGCCCGGGATTTGCACGATCGGTACCCACCACGCTTCGCCCATGTTGGCCAGGTCGGCCCCCTGCTCCATCGCCATGCGCAAGCCGTCACCGGTGTTGTTGGGCGGCGAGACCGCCCCGTGCATGGGGCCGCGCAGAAAGGCTTGTGTCAGAGCGGGATCCCACTCGAAGCCGCCGGTGCCCAGGATGACGCCATGCCGGGCGCGAACACTGATCGTCCCGTCCGGCAGGGCCACGCGCACTCCGGTGACTTCTCCGTCGTCGGCGATGAGACCTTCGGCTCGGGCATTGGTGTGTGGGGTCACCCCCGCATCCAGCAGGCCCTTGAGCAGTCCCGCGATCAGCGCGGTGCCGGCCACGCACAGATGGCTGGTTCGTTCGTCGATCGCCGCGTGCAGGCGCGCCCTGGTCTCGGCATCGAAACCGACGTTGGACCAGTCGGCCGGGAAAGACGTGATGCGAGTTGCCCATTCGCCCAACTGAGCCAGGTCGAAGGGGGCGGCGCTCAGCGACCTGCCACCGGCCGGTTGGCCGCCCGGTAACTCGGGACGATAGTCGGGAAAGCCGGTGGCGATCTCGAACTGAAGACCGCTGTGCGCCTCGATGAAGTCGAGCATCGCCGGCCCGGTGCGAACGAACGTTTCCACCAGCTCGTCGTCCATCGAACCGAGCGACTGCGCGCGCAGATATCGCAACGCGTCAGCCGGGGTCAATTCGCCGTCCGGAGAACGGTTGTGGGCGGGGATCCACACTATGCCACCCGACACGGCCGTGGTCCCGCCGACCGTCGAGGCCTTTTCGTAAACCTCCACCGAGGCACCCGCCACGGCTGCGGTCAGCGCGGCCGTAAGGCCGGCACCACCACTGCCGAGCACGACGACATCGGCTTCGTGGTCCCATGACATGGACTGCTATCCCTTCAGCTCAGTGGCTAGCTCAGGAGCTCCGACAACTGCTTGGCGGCTTTCACGACCGCGTCCTTCCCGCGCATCACCACGTCTTCTCGGTGCGAGATGAGGTTGATGCACGTCGGTGGCGAGGGCACCGGGCGGCGCACCCCGACGGCCAGGCCGTAGGTGTTCGGTTCGATCTCGCCATAGGTCGTCACCCAACCACGTTCGCGCGCACGGGAAACCAGCTCCCGCTCGCCCGGACGCGGAGGCATGCACGCGAGCAAGGCGATCCCGGCCGCGCCGCGGTCCAGCGGATATCGGCTGCCTTCGTGAAACGAGAGCTGGTAGGCGACGTGGCTGGGCACGATCACCGCGATCGCCACCTGCTGGTCGCCTTCGGCGATGAGCAGCGACACGGTCGTGCCGAGCTCGTCGGCCAGCGCGCGCAGCGTCGGCAGACTCACCTGGCGCACATTGCGGTCGAAGGAAGCGCCGAGCACGGCCAGGCCCGCCGCCGGACGGTAGCGCCCGTCCTCTCCCTTGGCCACCAGCCGGAACTCGGCCAACGTCGTGAGCAGTCGGTAGGCGATGGTGCGGTGCACCCCGACCTGGTCGGCGAGCTGCTGCACCGTCAACCCGCTGGGCGAGTCCGCCACCATCTGCAGCGCGGTCAGGCCCCTGGCCAGGGTCTGCGAGCCGGTACCGGAGCCCGTCACAGCCTTGACAGACCTTCCCGTGAGAGCGAAGCTCTATATATAACGCACATTAGTGTGCGATATTAGCACACTAGGTAAGCCGAACACGAGAACGAGATTTCCCCGATCTGGAGGCCGGACAGCACCGTGGCGGAGTTCGAGAGCATCTGGAGCGATCTGCAGGGCGTCGCGTTTGAGCAGGGCTACCTCGACGCCGGAGGAGTGCGGACGCGCTACCTGCGAGCCGGTGATCCCGGGAAGCCGGTGTTGGTCTTGTTGCACGGATCCGGCGGACATGCCGAGGCCTATGTGCGCAACCTGGCTGCACACGCCGAGCATTTCTGGACCTGGTCGATCGACATGCTCGGCCACGGGTACACCGACAAGCCGGGCCACCCACTGGAAGTCGCCCACTACGTCGAGCACCTGATGGCCGTGCTGCGCACCATCGGTGTCGACCGTGCCTACCTCAGCGGCGAATCGCTCGGCGGCTGGGTAGCCGCACGCGCGGCCATCGACCACCCGGATGTGGTTGAGCGGCTTGTGCTTAACACCGCCGGTGGCTCCCAGGCCGATCCCGTGGTGATGCAACGGATCATCACGCTGTCCATGGCGGCCGCCGAGGACCCGACCTGGGAAACGGTGCAGGCGCGCATCAAATGGCTGATGGCCGACAAGTCCAAGGGCTACGACGACCTGGTCGCCAGCCGCCAGCGCGTGTATCGCCAACCGGGGTTCGTCTCGGCGATGAGCGACATCATGGCGCTGCAGGATCCCGAGATCCGGGCGCGCAACATCCTCGGCCCGGACGAATACGGCTCGATCGTCGCCCCGACGCTGGTGCTGTGGACCAGTGACGATCCGACCGCCGACGTCACGGAGGGGCGTCGCATGGCGTCGATGATCCCGGGCGCCCGCTTCGAGGTGATGCCCGGTTGTGGCCACTGGCCGCAGTACGAGGACGCCAAGACTTTCAATCGCCTGCATCTCGATTTCCTGCTGGGCCGGTGATGGTCGCACCAAAGCGGGAGGTGGGTGACATCGAAACCGATGTCCTGGTCGTCGGCGCGGGCCCGGTCGGGTTGACCCTCGCCAACATCCTTGGCCTGCAAGGTATCCGAACCATGGTGGTCGACGAGCGGGACACCCTCATCGACTATCCGCGTGGCGTCGGACTGGACGACGAGGCGTTGCGGACCTTCCAGTCGATCGGACTCGCCGACCGGGTGCTGCCGCACACGGTGCCCAATCAGATCTTGCGCTTCGTCGACGCCAAGCGCCGCGTGCTCGCCGAAATGGCCCCGCCGGACGCACGTTTCGGCTGGCCGAAACGAAATGGCTTCGTGCAACCCCTCGTCGACGCCGAATTGTTGGCCGGCTTGGACCGATTCGAGCACGTCCAGGTGCGCTGGGGACGCCCGATGACCGCATGCCAGGAAAGCGCCGACGGGGTGACCGTCGAACTCGGCGGCGGTGGTGACAACGACGGCGACACCGCACGCCTGCGGGCCCGTTACGTGGTCGGGTGCGACGGCGGCCGCAGCATGACCCGCCGGGTGATGGGGGTGTCGTTCGACGGGACGACGTCATCGACGCGCTGGCTGGTGGTCGACATCGCCAACGACCCGCTTGGCCACCCGAACAGCGAGGTCGGCGCCGACCCCGAACGCCCGTACGCCTCGATCTCGATCGCCCACGGAATTCGCCGCTTCGAGTTCATGATTCACGCCGACGAGACCGACGAACAGGCCGAAGATCCGGCGTTCCTGACCCGGATGCTGGCCCGGATGGTGCCTCACCCCGACCGGGTCGACGTCATCCGGCGCCGCGTGTATACCCACCACTCGCGGATCGCCGGCGCGTTCCGGCAGGGCCGGCTGCTGCTGGCCGGCGACGCCGCCCACCTGATGCCGGTGTGGCAGGGGCAGGGTTACAACAGCGGGATCCGGGACGCGGCGAACCTCGGTTGGAAGCTCGCCGCGGTGGTGAGCGGGCGGGCCGACGACAAGCTGTTGGACACCTACGACGTGGAACGCCGCAAGCACGCCCGCGCCATGATCGACCTGTCGACCATGGTGGGGCGGGTGATCTCGCCCACCAACCGCCGGGTGGCGAACGCGCGAGATCTCCTGATCCGGTCGGCGTCAATCGTCCCGTCGCTCAAGCGATATGTGCTGGAGATGCGGTTCAAGCCGATGCCGCGTTATGAGCACGGAGCCGTCGTGCACGTTGCGCCGGGACGCGCCGATTCGCCGGTGGGAACGCTGTTCATCCAGCCGCGCGTCGACACCCGGGATCGGCAGGACGTGTTGCTCGACGATGTGCTTGGTTCTTGGTTCGCGGTGTTGTGCTGGAACAACAACCCCCGCAAAATCCTCGGCGACGTCGCGTTCGCGAACTGGAAAGCGTTGGGCGCGCGCTTCTTCGCGCTCCGACCGGCGACCCAGCTGCACTGGGCGGGGCACGACGACCCCGATGTCGTCGTGGTGGGTGATCGGCATGGCGGCCTAAAGTCCTGGTTCGACACGCACTCGGAGTCGGTGCTGTTCCTGCGCCCCGACCGGTGCGTCGCGGGCGCCTGCATCGCTCAGCGCGCGCCGGACCTGAGCGCCGCGCTTATCGACGCGCTCACACTCACGCCGCGAGGGGGTGATTTGCAAAATGGCACTGGCTCTGTGCTGTATGTCGCACAGCCCTCTCCTGAATCTTCCGGGGCCGTCGCGGGACCTGCTTGATGACATCGAGGGCGCAATCGCGCAAGCCCGGCGATTCGTCGAAGACTACGACCCCGAACTGGTCGTCAGTTTTTCCCCGGATCACTACAACGGCTTCTTCTACAAGGTGATGCCGCCCTTCTGCATCGGCACCAGCGCCCGCGGAGTGGGGGACTACGGCACCCACGCCGGCCCGCTCAACGTGCCGGAAACCCTCGCGGCCGACTGCGCGAAGGCGGTCCTCGACGCTGGCGTCGACGTCGCGGTATCGGCCAGCATGGACGTCGACCACGGGACGGTCCAGCCGCTGGAGAAGCTGTTCGGGGACGCCACCTCGCGTCCGGTGATACCGATCTTCGTCAATGCGATCGGGGTACCGCTGGGCCCGATGCACCGTTGCCGCGCCCTGGGTACCTCCGTCGGCAATTACCTTGCCACCCTGGACAAGCGCGTCCTGATTCTGGGATCCGGCGGGCTGTCGCACAGCCCGCCGGTGCCGAGCTTGGCGACCGCGCCCGCACCGGTGCTGGAGCGGATCGTGCACGGCCAGCCGATGACGTCCGAGCAGCGCCAGGCCCGGCAAGCCGCCGTCATCGACGCGGCCAAGAGCTTCGCCGCCGGTGACAGTGAGCTGCAGGCACTCAACCCGGCGTGGGACCACCGCTTCCTGGAGATCATCGACGGGGGATGGCTGAGCGAACTGGATGGATGGTCGAATTCGTTCGTCGCTCACGAGGGCGGCAGCTCCGCACAGGAGATCCGCACGTGGGTAGCGGCATTCGCGGCGCTGGAAGCGGTGGGCCCCTACGAAATCACCGGGCGCTACTACAAACCAGCGCCCGAACTGATCGCCGGGTTCGCCATCAGAACGGCACTTCCGAAATGACGGCGGCCTCGGACGATTTCGATCACGTCGTCGATGTACTCATCGTCGGATCCGGCGGTGGCGGTATGACGGCCGCACTGACGGCCCAGGCGGCCGGCCTCGACGCGTTGGTGATCGAAAAGTCCTCGCACTTCGGCGGTTCCACCGCTCTGTCCGGCGGCGGCATCTGGGTCCCCGGTGCCCCCGCGCAGCGGCGGGAGGGCTATGTGCCCTCGCCCGAGGGCGTCGTGGAATACCTCAAACGGATCACCGACGGCCTGGTCAGCGAGGCACGGTTACGGCAGTACGTCGAGACGGCACCACAGATGCTGCAGTTCTTGGAGCAACTGTCCGGATGGTTCGAATTCGTCTGGAAGCCCGGCTATGCCGACTACTATCCCGAGTTGCCCGGGGGCTCCGAACTGGGCAGCACCATCAACGTGCCGCCAATCGACCTGCGGAAGTTGGGTGCCGACGAGCAGAAGCTGCTGCAGCCGCTGGCGCTGGCACCGAAGGGAATCTGGCTGGGCCCCAAGGAATTGCGCACGTTCTACCGCATCAGGCAGTCATGGGCAGGCAAGGGTGTGCTGCTCAAATTGATTTCGCGGATGGTCCGGGCCCGGGTGTTCGGCGAGCGGATGGCCGCCATCGGTCAGTCGCTCGCGGCCCGGCTCCGGCTGGCGCTGCGGGAACGCGGCATCCCGCTGTGGCTGGAGTCGCCGATGGTGCGACTGCTCACCGATTCCGAGGGGGCGGTCACCGGAGCGGTGGTGGAACGCGAGGGCGACACACAGCGCGTCGGCGCACGTATGGGCGTCATCCTGGCGTCGGGGGGATTCGACCACGATCTGGCCTGGCGCAAAGAACTTCTGCCCGAGGTGGACCAGGACTGGAGCTTCGGCAATCCCGCGGCGATGGGCGACGGTATCCGCGCCGGCCAACAGATCGGCGCCGCAACGGATTTGCTGGACGAAGCCTGGTGGTTCCCGGCGATCCAGTGGCCGGACGGCCGGATGCAGTTCATGCTCAACGAGCGGATGATGCCGGCCCAGTTCATCGTCAACGGTGCGGGCAAGCGCTTCATCAACGAGGCGGCTCCCTACATGGACTTCGGCCACGCCATGATCGAGGGCCAGAGGTCCGGCATCACCCACATCCCCTGCTGGCTGATCACCGACCACAGATCGTTCAATCGCTACGTCGTCGGTGGACACCTGCCCATACCGAAAATTCCGGGGGCGCCGGTGCCCACCGGCCGCAAAATCCCATCGGCCTGGCTGGAATCCGGTGTGGTCAAGGCGGCCATGTCATGGGACGAGATGGCGGCCAAGATCGGCGTGCCCGCAAGCCAGCTGACCGAAACTGCCCGCCGCTTTAACGAACTCGCCCGCAAGGGACACGACGACGATTTCAACCGCGGCGACAGCGTGTACGACAACTACTACGGCGACCACACCCTGCCCAACCCGAACCTGCACCCCCTCGGCGATCCGCCGTACTACGCCTTCCGGATCGTGCTCGGCGACCTGGGCACCTCGGGCGGTCTCCTGACCGACGAGCACGCCCGCGTGCTGCGGACCGATGGCACGGTGGTGCCCGGCCTCTACGCAGTGGGTAACACCTCCGCACCGGTGATGGGCCGCAGTTACGCCGGTGCCGGGGCGACCATCGGCCCAGCCATGACCTTCGGCTACGTCGCAGCGAAACACGTTGCGGCACAAGCAGCCAACCGAGCCGCTAATACTCATAGGAGGTAACGATGAAAATTTCGCTGTTTTACGAATTCGCCCTGCCGCGGCCCTGGGCGCCCGACGACGAACACGTCCTGCTGCAGGACTGTCTCAACGAGGTCGAGGCCGCCGACAAGGCGGGCTTTTCCACCGTGTGGCTGACCGAGCATCACTTCCTCGAGGAGTACTGCCACTCGACGGCCCCGGAGATCTTCCTGGCCGCGGCCAGCCAGCGGACCAAGAACATCCGGCTGGGGTTCGGCATCATGCACCTGCCGCCGGTGGTCAATCACCCGGCGCGGGTGGCCGAGCGCATCGCCACGCTCGACCTGCTGTCCAACGGCCGCGTCGAATTCGGCACCGGGGAATCGTCGTCGGTCGGTGAGCTCGGCGGATTCAACATCGACCCCGCCGACAAGCGGGCGCAGTGGGAAGAGGCCCTCGAGGTCTCGATCCGCTGCATGATCGAAGAACCGTTCACCGGGTTCAACGGCGAGCATGTCCAGATGCCGGCACGCAACGTCGTCCCCAAGCCGCTGCAAAAGCCGCACCCGCCGGTGTGGGTCGCCTGCACGCGGCCGGCCAGCGTGCAGATGGCGGCGCAAAAGGCCATCGGCGCTTTGAGTTTCGCCTACACGGGTCCCGGTCCGCTGACCGAGCGGGTGAACGGCTACTACAAGGAGTTCGAGGAGAACGGCGTCCCGGTCACCCCCCGCATCAACCCGAACATCCTGGCCATCGGCGGCGACCTGTCGATGATGGTCGCCAAGACCGATGAGCAGGCCCTGCAGCGGCTCGGACAGGGCGGCGGATTCTTCTCGTTCGGAATCATGCACTACTACATGACGGGGGTGCACACGCCGGGGCGCACCGGGGTGTGGCAGCGCTATCTCGAAGAGGTGGAAAAGGATCCGACGCTGGCGTACGGCCCCGGCCGGGGTGCGATCGGATCGCCGGCCACGGTGCGCGAGTTCCTCCGCGGCTACGAAGAAAGCGGCGTCGACGAGATCATCCTGCTGCTCAACCCGCGCAGCCACGAGGGCACCATGGAATCCATCGAGCTGATGGGCTCCGAGGTGCTTCCCGAGTTCATCGAGCGCGACGCGAAGGCCGTGGCGGAAAAGGCGAAGCGGCTGGAGCCCGTCATCGAGAAGGTGGAGTCGCGTCGCCCGGAATCGACCGCACCGCAATTCGACGAGGATTACTCGTTTGGTGGGCTCCCGACTGGCCGCGGCGGTAAGTTCACCGCCAGTGAGATCCCCGAAGCCATGGCGGAGATCAACGAAGGCCGCGTGCAGGCGGCGCAGCGCGCGAAGGAACAGCAGAAGTAAACCGGAGAATTTCGAGGCGAGCCTTGGGAGCAATCGACGAGCTGTGGCGCTACGACGGTCGCCGTGCGGTGGTCACCGGATGTGCCTCCGGCATCGGCGAACACGTGGTGCGGCAGCTCAGCGAGCTCGGGGCCGAAGTCATCGGCCTGGACAAGCGACGGCCGGACTTCGCGATCGACGGGTTCCACGAGGTCGACCTGGCTGATCGGACATCGATCGAGTCGGCGGTAGCCGACGTGACCGGTCCGGTCGATGCGTTGTTCAACGTCGCCGGCGTGTCGTCCGGGATCGGCGACCCGCTGCTGGTGGTGACCGTCAACTTCCTGGGGATGCGCCATCTCACCGAGGCGCTGATACCGAAGATGTCCGCGGGGTCGTCCATCGTGAGCGTGTCATCGCTCGCGGCGGCCGCCTATCGGGAGCACCTGCGGGAGGTGGCGCCGCTGCTGCATACGGCGACGATGCAGGCGGGCATCGACTGGTGCCGTGAGCATCCCGACGTGCTGGGTACCGGCTATCAGTTGTCCAAGGAAGCGATCATCCTGTACACCATGCGCAGCGCCACGCCACTGGGCGCGCGGGGAATCCGCATCAACTGCACGGGTCCCGGCGTGACCGAGACGCCGATCCTGGACCAGCTGCGCACCGCCTACGGGCAGGGCTTTCTCGACGACATCGCCAAGCCGCTGGGTCGCGTTTCCGAGCCCGCCGAGCAGGCCTCGGTTCTGCTCTTCCTGAATAGCGATGCCGCCAGCTATATTTCGGGCCAGGTGTTGTGGGTTGACGGCGGAAACGTGGGCGCCGCGATCGCTGGCGAACTCGAGGAAGGACGTGCTCCGTGGCCAGTGTGACCGACTTTCGCCGGGCCGCTCGCGATGTCAGTAACTGGGGCCGCTGGGGCGATGACGACGAACTCGGCACGCTGAACTTCATCACCTCCGAAAAGATCGCCCAGGCAGCGGGTTTGGTCCGCCACGGCAAGGTTTTTCCGCTCGGGGTGGACTTCGGGTCGTCGGGGCCGCAGGGCGCCTTCGGTTTTCGGCACAATCCCATTCACGTGATGACGGTGGATGGTGGTGACGCCAGCACGCTCGCTCACTACGGCCCGAATTGGGATCGCAATCCCACGGCGGCGCAGATGGGTCCGTACTTCGTCGACAACCTGTTCAGGTTCAACGACGACATGATCATCATGCCGCTGCAGGCGGCCACCCAGTGGGACGCGTTGTCGCACGTCTACTACGACGACAAGCTCTACAACGGGATTCCGGCGGGGTCGGTGACCAGCCTCGGGGCCCGCCACCTCGGCATCGAGAAGGTTGACGGCAAGGGCATCACCTCGCGCGGTGTCCTGCTGGATGTGGTGCGCCATCGCGGCGCGGAGGTCTTCCTGGAGCATGGAAAACCCATCACTCCAGCGGAATTGGACGATGTCGTCCGCTCCCAGGGCGTGACGATCGGGCGCGGTGACATCCTGCTCATTCGCACCGGCTGGTGGACGAGGTTCCTGCAGACGGGCAACAAGACCGAACCGTATTCCGGCCTGGACTGGCAGTGCGCCCAGTGGCTGCACGATCACGAGATCGCCGCGGTCGCGTCCGACAATCTCCAGGTCGAAGACCCGGTGTCCGGGGTTGACGGCGTGTTCTTGCCGTTCCACCTGTTGACGCTGCGCGACATGGGCCTGATGCTCGGCGAGTATTGGGACTTCACGGCACTGGCCGCCGACTGCGCCGCCGACGGTGTGTACGAGTTTCAACTCATCGCACCGCCCCTGAGATTCGTTGGGGCAGTGGGCTCGCCGGTGAACCCGATCGCGATCAAGTGATGCAGCGCAAAACGCTGTCGGTCGATGGGCTGACCACCAGCTATCTGGAAGCCGGCGACGGCGACCCGGTGGTACTGCTGCACGGTGGTGAGTTCGGCGCCGGCGCCGAACTGGGGTGGGAACGCAACTTCGCCGCGCTGTCGGCACGATATCGGGTCTTGGCGCCCGACCAGCTGGGATTCGGGCAATCCGCGAAGGTCATCGATTTCGTCGACGGCCGCGGCATGCGGATCCGGCATGTGGCACGGTTTTGCGAGTTGCTCGGGGTCGACTCGGCGCACTTCGTCGGCAATTCGATGGGCGCCATCAATCTGCTCACCGATGCCACGTCGGAGACCCCGCTGCTGCCGGTTCGCAGCTTGGTGATCATCTGCGGCGGCGGAGAAATCCAGCAGAACCGGCATTTCGAGGCGCTACAGAACTATGACGCCACGCTGCCGGCGATGCGCCGCATCGTCGAGGCGTTGTTCTTCGACCCCGGCTATCCCGATGACGACGACTACGTACGGCGTCGTTACGAATCGAGCACCGCGCCGGGGGCGTGGGAAGCCGTCGCCGCGGCCAGGTTTCGCCGCCCGGGAGCCACGCCGTCGGCGACGCCATCGAGCGCTCGCGCCTACGAACGCATCGGCGTGCCCACGCTGGTCGTCGAAGGGGGAGGCGACAAACTCCTTCCGGCCGGTTGGGCCGCCGAGATCGCCAAGCAGGTCGACGGCGCCCGCTCGGTGGTGGTCGAGAAGGCCGGACACTGCCCCCAGATCGAGCAGGCCTCGGTGGTAGACGAGATGCTGCTGGATTTCCTGGGCGCGGTCTGAACGTCAGAAGACGTAGTCCAGGCGGGTCATCATTCCCGCCACTTGGTGATAGGTGTTGTGGCAGTGCATCACCCAGGTGCCGGGATTGTCGGCGACGAGCACGGCGGCGAGCTTCTGCTTGGGCAGCACCATGACGGTGTCTTTGCGGGCGCCCGGGCTCCCGTCCGCCTTGATCACCTGGAATGTGTGCCCGTGCAGGTGGATCGGGTGATACATCATCGTCGTGTTGTCGAACGTGATGGTCGGCCGTTGCCCCTGGTGCACGTGCAGCGGATTCGTCTTGCCGTAGGGCTGCCCGTTGATCGTCCAGTTGTATTGCGTCATGTTGCCGCCCAGGACCACGGGCAGGTTGAGCCGGGGGTCCGGGCGGCCAAGGTTGACCGGCGTTGTCGCGGTGAACATCTCGACGGTGCCCACCCGCTTGGTGAGTTCGGCGGGTTGAAACTGCGGGTCGGGTGCGCTGCCGGCCCCGGTGGAAAGCACTGCGCGGGCCAGGCCGTTCTTGCCTTCGGCGACCGCGACTAATGGGAAGACACCGTCCGCGGCGGTCACGGTGACGTCGTAGCGTTCGGCCATGCCGATCAGCAGGGCGTCGACCTGCGCGGGCACCACGGGGTAGCCGTCGGTGTGAGTCACCGTCATCGCGTGACCGGCCAGTGCCACCCGGAAGGTGGTGTCGGAGGCGGTGTTGATGAAGCGAATGCGGATGCGCTGGCCTGGTTTGGCATTAAAGGTCATGGGCGAGGCGGGAATTCGCCCGTTGGCCAGATAGTACGGGTAGGCGATGTCTCCGGCGTCGCCGCCAAGGAGGTCGCTGGTGCCGACGCCCGCCGCCGGAGGCGGGGGCGCGGCGCTCGTCGAGGCTGTCGGGCTGGTCGACGTCGTCTCCGACGCCGATGAACTTGTCTCCGTCGTCGTGGTCGTCGGCGTCGTCGTTTCGGGCGCGTTCTGCGGAGGCTTGTTTGGGTTACTCAGTTCGCTGTAGAGCTGCTGGGGACTCTTTCCGGCGCCGTCGGTCCAATCGTCGAGGACGACGATCCACTCGGCGTCGTAGTTGCCCTCGGTCGGGTCGTCGACGATGACCGGCAGATACAGACCGGTGTCCTCGTCGAGGCCGGTATGCGGATGTGCCCAGTAGGTCCCGGAATTCGGCACCGAGAACCGGTAGGTGAAATCCTGGCCGGCCGCGATGTTGGGGGTCGCCGGCTCGGCGCCGTCCATGTCGTTGCGTAGGGCGATGCCGTGCCAATGCACCGACGTCGGATGGTCGAGTCGGTTGGACACCGTCACCTCGACCTCGTCGCCGATGCTGGCGCGGATCACCGGGCCGGGGATGCCGTTGCCGAAGGCCAGCGTGCGGACGATCGGTCCACCCAGGTCGACCTGGACCTGTTGGGCCGTCAGCTTGGCGGTGACGGTGCGGCCGCTATGCGGTCGGGCGGCCTCGGTTTCGGCGATGGCCGCCGACATCCGGGCACTGCCCGACGGCTCGGGCTTGGTTTGACTGCACGCCGTCAGCGCCAACCCGCCGGCGATGCCGGCGGCCATGAAACCGCGCCTGGTGAGCCGAGTTCTGTCGAAGGGCGCGCCGCTGGTCGGTTGCACGGGCAATTGGTGCTCCTCGTCTTTGGTTCGCCCCAACGTTCTCGTGCTTGGATGCTAGGCGGAGCGCAACAGCCAGCGCTAGACCTTTCGCTTATCGGGCGTGTGCGCGGGCATGCTCGAACAACGCTGTGGCGGCTTGCCCCCATGTGAGAGTGACCCCGCGCGAACGCTTCTGGGCCGAAAGGACCTCACACAGCCACACCGCCCCCATCGACATGCAGGGTCGAACCGGTGACAAAGCTGGACCGCGGAGAACTCAGGAAGAGCACCGCCTCGGCGATCTCGGACGGGAAGGCGGTGCGGCCCAACGGCAGCGCCCTCCCCAGGTCCTCGTTGACTTCCCCCCATTCCGCGGCCACGCCGGGCGTGCGGGTGGGCCCGGGCGCGACGCTGTTCACCCGCACCCCGGCCGCTCCGAATTCGGCGGCCCAGGTGCGGGTGAGCGATTCCAGCGCGGCTTTGGAAGCGCTGTAGCCCGAGGCGCCGGGAATTCCCTTGAATGCGGCCATGGTGGTGATGTTGACGATGCTGCCACGGCCGCGCTTCAGCATCCCCGGGATCAGGCCGGCTACCAGGAAGTACGCACCGCGAACGTTGGTGTCGAACAATGTCTCGAAAGACGCCGCATTCTGTTCGACCGTCAACGCCGACGGAAAAGTGCCGGCGTTGTTGACGATGATGTCGACCTCACCGCACTGTTGCACAAGCGAATTCACCGACTCGAGATCGGCCATGTCGGTCTGGATAAACCGCGCGTTCGGGCCAATCAGCTCCACCGCTTGCGCACCTCTGACCGGATTGCGACCCGTGACAATCACGGTGGCGCCCTCGCTTGCGAGCAGTCGCGCGGATTCCATTCCGATGCCCGCCGTCCCGCCGGTGATGACGGCGGTGTGGTCCATCAGCTCCATCGGACTCACCTGTAGAAACCTCTTACTTGGCGCCGCTGGGTGTCTGGGAAGCCATCCAGGCGCTGAAGGTGGTGGGGTAGACGACCACATCTTCACCATCGATGGGAACGATGCTGCGTTCGTCGAGCACCGCACCGTAGTAGCGGGCACCGGTATCGGTAACCACCTGGCGCGCATCACCCGTTACCGCAAACCTTGCCCGGATGAAGTCGTCCATGCCTTGCTTTTCGGGGCCGGCGATGTTGATCACCCCGTTGATTGGATCGGCGGTCGCCGCACGGGTAACGGCCGTCGCGACATCCGCCGAAGCAATGGGCTGAAACGCCCCGTGCGGCGCGCGGACCGTGTCACCGTCGGCCAATGAATCCGCAATGCCGTCAACGAATTCAAAGAACTGAGTCGCCCGCACGATTGAGTACGGAGATCCCGATTCCGTGATCACCTTTTCCTGGGCTATCTTGGCCCGCATGTAGCCGCTTTCGGCGGCCCGGTCGGCGCCCACGATCGATAAGGCGACGTGATTGCGCACCCCGGCGGCCCGCTCCGCCGCCAGCAGGTTGCGGGTGGAGGTGGTGAAGAAGTTCAGGACATCATCGTCGGCCCAGGACGGCGAGTTGGAGACGTCCACCACCGTGTCGACACCGGTGACGGCATCGGCAACACCCTCCCCGGTTACGGTGTCGACGCCGGTGCTCGGTGATGCCGGGACTGCTTGGTGTCCCTGGTCGGTCAGCATGGCGACGACCTGTGATCCGATCAGCCCGCTGCCACCGATTACCAAAATCTTCATGATCATGCCTTTCAAGTCTCCCGATGCACTGGCCCTTTCAGCATGATTCAGGCGAGGGCAAGTCGGAACCCTGGAAAGTCCGTAGTTATGCCGAACTCAGGGGGCCAAGTCCTTGGCCAAACCTCGCAGTTGGCGGCGCGAGGTGAGGCCAAGCTTGGCGAACACTTTCCGCAGGTGCCATTCGACGGTGTGCGAGCTGATGAACAACTGCGCGGCGATCTCGGGGTTCGTCAGCCCCTCTCCGGCCAGCCGGGCGATCTGCGCCTCCTGTGCCGTGAGCTCACCGCCGGATGCTGCGCCTGCTTTGGCCGACCGCTTGCTCACCTTCTCGCCGGTGGCCAGCAGCTCGCGACGGGTCCGTTCGGCGAACGCCTCGGCTCCCATCCGGGCGAACATTTCGTGGGCGGTACCCAACTGGGCGCGCGCGTCGATCCGGCGGTTGCAGCGGCGGAGCCATTCCCCATAGGACAGGTGCGCCCGCGCCAGCTGAACCACGATGCGGGTTCGCGCAAGCCGCTCGATTGCGTTCCGGTAGAAGACCTCCGCTTCACGGTCGGTAGTCAGCAGCGCCCGTGATCGCGCGTAAACTCCGGCTGCCCAATCTGTTTGGGCCCCCAGCGCCCGGGCTTCGAGTTGACGCAGCGCGTCATTGGCGGCGTCTTTGGCGCCGCTTCTCGCGGCAGCTTCGATGAGTTCCACGAGGCACTGGCCGAACAGACCTAAATCCTCGTGTTCGCATGCCTGGCGCGCGGCGGCGAAGGCATCGTCGTAGCGGCTCAGACCGTTGTAGAGGACAGCGCTGGAATACCCGGTCAACGCCACTATTCGGCCTTCGCCCCTGGCGATCCCGTCTGTTGCCGCTCGGTCGATCAGATTGGTCGCGACGTTCTCATTGCCCCGCCAAGCGGCCAGCAGCACCGAGTGATATTTGACCGGGGCATAACCCGTAGCAGCCGAGATGGCGTCGGCCTCCTCGACAAGTTGGGATGCCGTTGCGAATTCGCCGGCCTGGACGTGTACACCGGCGCGATAGACCAGGGCGTTCGGTAACACGGCGAGTGCGCCCGCCGCACGCGCCAGGCGTACCGCGTGGGTGGCCAGCCGATGCCATACGTCGTCGTCCCAGAGTTCGTGGGCGGCAGATTCCTGGACGATGGGAAAGGCTCGCCAGAACCAATGCATGACGTCATCGGCGCGCTCGGCGGCAGCTTCGATGAGGCGCAGCGCTTCGCGCATCGCTGCCAGACTCGGGACAAGTCCAGCCGTCGCCCGCAGCGCGACGCCATCAAGAAGGAGATCGACCGGCCGTGCCGGCTTCGGCCCGGGCGGTGCCGCGCGGGCCGCCTCGGCGGTCGACGCAATACCGCCATGCGGGCACAGCCGGCCGCCGAACATCGCCGCCCCCACGGCGTCTAGGTACGTTTCGCGGGATTGCGCGTCGTCCAGTGTTTCCAGCCGGCGTGCGGCGTCGAGCAGGCATACGGCCGCATCGGAGACCATCGGTGCATCGGCATCACCGCTACGGCTGCGGGAGAAAACGATCTGCGCGCGCAGTCGGGTGACGCGGGCCTGCTGCAGCTTGTCCAGTGGCGCGGCCTCGGCGATGGCGAGCAGCTCGTCCGCGGCGTCGAAGGCCGCCACGTCACGCTTGGCCTGGGCGGCCGCGAGTGCCCGTGCCCCTCTGCGGGCCGAATCCGAGGTCAGTTGGGTGGCCCGTTCCAGGAACGCGGCAGCCGCGGCCACTCCGCCTCGGGCCTGGGCGCGGTCGGCGGAGCTCTCGAGTGCGGCGGCGATGGATTCGTCCGGACCCGGAGCCGCAATGGCCAAATGCCACGCGCGCCGGTCCGGATCGCTTCGTGGGTCGGTCACCTCAGCTAGCGCCCGATGTACGCGTCGGCGATTCATCAGATCCGCCGTGCGGTACGCCGCAGACCTCACCAGAGGATGACGGAATCGCACCCTGGTGCCCACCTCGATCAATCCGGCCGCTTCCGCTCTGGCCGCCGCGTCAAGTGGAAGCCCTAAATGCTCTGTGGCGCGCGACAATAGCGCCGCGTCGCCCACCGGCTCTGCGGCCGCAATGATCAATAGCTGCTGGGTCTCGTCCGGCAGTGACCGGATCCGCCGGACGAATGTCTGCTCGATCTGTCCCGCCAGTGGTTGCACGTCCGGGCGCTGGAAGCCGCCGGCCAGCTGCGCGGCGGTCAGACCCCTGGGCAACTCCAACAGCGCCAACGGATTTCCCCGGGTCTCCGCCACGAAGCGCTCGCGCACCTCGTCGTCCAGTCGGCCCGGGATCACCGAATCCAGCAATGCGCGGGCGTCGGCGGGATTGAGGCCGCGGACCGCCAACCCGGGCAACCCGTCCCAATCATCGGCATCGATGGCGGCCGAGGCGTCTCGCACCGCGAACACCATCGCCACGGGCTCGGCGATCAGTCGCCGGGCGACAAACGTCAACGTCTGGGCCGAGATTCGGTCGATCCACTGCGCGTCATCGATGAGGCACAGCAAGGGCTGGGCCTGGGTCGCTGCATCGATCAGACTGAGCACGGCCAGCCCGACGAGGAAGCGATCCGGCGCAGGTCCGGCGCTCCGGCCGAATGCGATCTCCAGTGCACCGCGCTGCGGAGGCGGCAGTTGATCGATGCGATCCAGCAGTGGCACGCACAGTTGCTGTAAAGCGGCAAACGGGAGTTCCATCTCGGACTCCACCCCGGAAACCCTAGCCACGCGGAAGCCCGGGGCACGCTCGGAAACGAAATCCAGCAGCGCCGTCTTGCCAATGCCTGCCTCGCCCCGCAGCACCAGAACCTGACTCTTGCCCGAGCGGGCGCCCGACACCAGCCGGTCGAGGGCAGCACATTCCGCGCGCCGACCACGCAAAGGTTGTGCCTGTTGATCTTTCACCCACACCGCCGCTGGAAAGTGATTTGCCGTTCGACTTTACCGAGCGCACCTGCCTATGGCGTCGAGCACCGACCGCGGCCCGTGTCTTAAATCAATTGCTTGACTTAACGCGGCAGGCGCCGATTAACTCGTCGTGTGGTCAACGAATTGGACGGCAAGGTCGCCATCGTCACCGGCGGCGCTTCGGGCATCGGTCGCGGACTCGTGGAGCGGTTCGTGGTCGAGGGCGCGCGAGTCGTCATCGCCGATGTCGAGACCGACCGCGGCGAGGCGTTGGCCGCATCGCTCGGCGGCGCGGCCGCCTTCCGGACGACCGACGTCTCCGATCCCGAACAGGTGGGGGCGCTGGTATCCGATGCCGTCGAGGAGTTCGGCGGTCTGCACGTCATGGTGAACAACGCCGGGATCTCCAGCCCGCTGCGGAAATTGCTCGACGACGACCTCGCCGATTTTCACCGGGTGATGGGGGTCAACGTGCTCGGCGTGATGGCGGGCACCCGAGATGCCGCGCGGCACATGGCCGAACACGAGGGCGGATCCATCATCAACATCACCTCGATCGGCGGCATCCAGGCCGGCGGCGGTGTGATGATCTACCGCGCGTCCAAGGCGGCCGTCATTCAGTTCACCAAGGCCGCGGCAATCGAGTTGGCAATTCACGAGATTCGGGTCAACGCCATCGCGCCCGGCAACATACCCACGCCGATCCTGGGCAAGTCGGGTGCCGGCATGGACCCCGAACAGCTGCGGCAGTTCGAGGCGCGAATTCGCGAGACGATGCGGGAGGACCGGCCGCTGAAGCGCGAGGGCACGCCCGACGACGTGGCCGAGGCGGCGCTGTATTTCGCCACCGACCGCTCGCGCTATGTCACCGGGACGGTGCTTCCGGTCGACGGTGGGACCGTGGCGGGCAAGCCGATCCGGTCCAAGCGACACAGCTGACACCGCCGGAAGGCCCCGAGCGCGATGATGGACGGTCCAAAAATTTAAATCAATCGCTTGACTTAAAGTACCGTACGGGGTTGACTGATCCAATGACCACCGCCGGCCGGACCGTTCGCACCGATCGGGCCAGTTCCACCCAAGAGGCGATTCTCGTGGCGGCCGAGCGCCTGTACGCCGAGCACGGCATGTTCGCCGTGTCCAACCGGCAGGTCAGCGAGGCCGCCGGCCAGGGCAACAACGCCGCCGTCGGCTATCACTTCGGCACCAAGGCCGACCTGGTGCGGGCCATCGAGCACAAGCACCGCGGGCCCGTCGAGCAACTGCGCGAACAGATGGTGACCGAGCTGCTAGACACGGGCGGTTCGACCGACATGCGCAACTGGGTGGCCTGTTTGGTGCGCCCGCTCACCGATCACCTGGAGGAGCTCGGAAATCCGACCTGGTATGCGCGTTTTGCGGCCCAGGCGATGACCGACCCCGCCTACTACAACATCATCGTCAAGGGCGCGCTCAGCTCCCCGTCGCTGGTCCAGGTCGTCGAGGGAATCAACCGCTGCCTGCCCGAACTGCCGGCCGAGGTGCACTTCGAACGCAACATCATGGCCCGAAACTTGTTGATGCACACCTGCGCCGATCGTGAACGTGCGCTCGCCGCAGGAGCGGTGACGTCCCATCGTTCATGGCGTGCCGCGGCGTCCGGACTCATCGACGCGATCGTGGGCCTGTGGCTGGCGCCCGTGACGGCGTACGAGTGAAGGGCGTGCGAATGAAAGTGACTGTCGACCAAGACCTTTGCGCTTCATCAGGGAACTGCGTGATGAACGCGCCCGAAGTGTTCGACCAGCGCGACGACGACGGCGTCGTGCTGCTGCTCAATCCCAATCCCACGCCCGAGCAGGCCGAGGGCGCGCGCCGGGCGGCGGCGGCCTGCCCCGCGCTTGCCATCCACATCGAGGAATGAAAACGATGTCCGACACCCTGACGAGCACCGCGGCGGAGCACGCGTCCGAAATTCCGGACTACCCGATGGCCAGGGAGCCGCGCTGCCCCTTCGCGCCACCGCCGGATGTCATGGCGCTGGCCGAAGCCCGACCGCTGTCCCGGGTCCGGATCTGGGACGGCAGCACACCGTGGCTCATCACCGGCTACGAGCAAGTGCGCGAGCTGTTTTCGGATTCGCGGGTCAGCGTCGACGACCGGCAGCCCGGCTTCCCGCACTGGAACGAAGGCATGCTGTCCACGGTGCACAAGCGGCCGCGATCGGTCTTCACCGCCGACGGCGAGGAGCACACCCGTTTCCGGCGGATGCTGTCCAAGCCGTTCACCTTCAAGCGTGTCGAAGGTCTGCGCCCGACCATCCAGCGCATCACCGACGAGCACATCGATGTGATACTCGCCGGGCCGCAGCCCGCCGACATCGTCACCGCATTGGCGCTCCCGGTGCCCTCGCTGGTGATCAGCCAGCTGCTGGGCGTCCCCTACGAAGACGCCGACATGTTCCAGCATCACGCCAACGTCGGCCTCGCGCGTTACGCCACCGGTGAAGACACCGTCAAAGGCGCCATGAGCCTGAACAAATACCTCGCTCAGCTGGTCGAGGCCAAGATGGAGAACCCGGCCGAGGACGCGGTTTCCGACCTCGCCGAGCGGGTCAAGGCCGGCGAACTCAGCGTCAAGGAGGCCGCCCAGTTGGGCACCGGCCTGCTGATCGCCGGGCACGAGACCACCTCCAACATGATCGGTCTCGGCGTGCTCGCCCTGCTGGAAAACCCCGACCAGTTGGCCGTCATCCGCGACGCTGAAGATCCGAAGGTCATCGCCAGCGCGGTCGAGGAACTGCTGCGCTACCTGAGCATCATTCAAAACGGCCAGCGCCGCGTCGCGCTCGAAGACATCCACATCGCCGGCGAAACCATTCGCGCCGGTGAGGGCATCATCATCGATCTCGCCCCGGCCAACTGGGATCCGGACGCGTTCGCGGAGCCGGACCGGCTCTACCTGCATCGCTCCGGCGCAGATCGCAACGTCGCATTCGGCTATGGCCGGCATCAGTGCGTCGGGCAGCAGCTGGCCCGCGCCGAGCTGCAGATCGTGTTCCACACGCTGGTGCGGCGCATTCCCACACTGCGACTTGCCATTCCGATCGAGGAGGTTCCGTTCAAGGACGACCGACTCGCCTACGGCGTCTACGAACTGCCGGTGACCTGGTAGCCAGCCCGCTACTCATCAAATATTCGGATCCGAATGGAGGGTCAACGATGACGACTCAAACAAGTACGCTTTACCCGCCCGGCGGTTATGGCGCTCCGAAGGACCGCCGTGGTCACGCCGCGGGCAGCGACGTCGGCCTTCCACAGGGGACCGTCGTCTTCTCCGCGGACAACCACATCTCGCTCGCGGACGACATTTTCTACCAACGCTTCCCGGACGACCTGAAGGATAAGGCCCCGCGGATCTGGTACGAGGACGGCGCCTACCAGGTGGGCCGCAAGGGGCAGTCGTTCCTGCCGGGCGACTTCAGCGCCGTGCTGATGCAATACGACGACCTGCCCGGCGCCGCGAGCACCAACATCGAGGCGCGCATCCAGGAGCTGCACGACGACGGCGTCGAGAAGGAATTGGCGTTTCCCAACGCGGTGCTGGCGCTGTTTCACTACCCGGACAAGCAGCTTCGTGAGCTCGCCTTCCGCATCTACAACGAATACATCGCCGAGCTGCAGGAGCGCTCGAACGGCCACTTCTACGGCGCCGGACTGATCAACTGGTGGGACCCGCAGGGCACCAGGACGACGCTTGAAGAGCTGAAGTCGTTGGGGCTCAAGACGTTCCTGCTGCCGCTCAACCCGGGCAAGGACGACGACGGCAACATCATCGACTACGGCAGCACCGCGATGAAGCCGGTCTGGGACGAGATCGAGGCCGCCGGTCTTCCGGTGACCCACCACATCGGGGAGACCCCACCGAAAACGCCGTGCCAGTTCAACAGCGTGGTGGTAGGGATGATGATCAACATCGACGGATTCCGTGAGCAATTCGCCAAGTACCTCTTCACCGGAATTCTGGATGATCATCCCGGGCTGCGCATCGGCTGGTTCGAGGGCGGCATCTCCTGGGTGCCGTGGGCGCTGCAAGACGCCGACCACCTGATGGGCTCGTACCAGCACATGTTCAACCGGACTCTCGAGCACGAACCGCGTTACTACTGGGACACCCACATGAGCGCCTCGTTCATGGTCGACCCGCTGGGCTTGCAGCTGATCGATCAGATCGGGGTGGACAAGGTGATGTGGTCCAGCGACTACCCGCACAACGAGAGCACCTACGGCTATTCCGAGAAATCACTGAAATCCGTTGTGGATGCGGTGGGTCCGGAGAACGCGGTGAAGATCGTCAGCGACAACGTCACGAAGTTCCTGGGTCTGTAGTGACGACATTCGCGCAACTGAACACCGACACCGGCAACGGACTGGTGATCCCGGAAACCGCCGACCTGGCCCGCCTGCGCCGTGCGACGGGGGCCCGGCTGCGCTCGGCGATGGCGGAGCGCGGTGTCGACGCGATGATCCTGCTGGGCAACAACGCGGTGGTCTACGCCACCGGGGCCAGCTGGCCGCTCGGCGACGCCGGGTTGTCCTACGTCGAGCGGCCGGTGGCCGTGGTGCTCGCCGACGACGACTGGCCACACGTGTTCCTGCCGTTCCGCGAGGGGGCCGCACAGGAGTCGGACCTGCCCGCCGATCACCTGCACGGGCCCGTATATCTCGAATTCGACGAGGGCGTCGAGCATTTCGCGCATCAGTTGGCCGATCTCATCCCGGCCACTGCGGTAATCGCGGTCGACGAGTTCACCGGCGCCATGTCGCGTGCCGCCAAGGTTCTGTTCCCGGGCGGAGCACCCGTCGACGCCGCGGCCATCGTCAGCGCCGCCAAGTCGGTGAAGACTCCGGACGAATTGTCGTGCATGCGTACCGCGATCCAGATCACCGACGAGGCGATGGTCGAAGTGCAGAAGAGTTTGGCCCCGGGGATCCGTCAAATCGATTTGTCGGCAAGCTTTTTGCGCCGCGCCTTCGAGCTGGGCGCCACGGCCAGCATGCTTGAGCCGATCTGGCAGGTGATGCCGCCCAGCAAGGCCGAGGGTGTGTGGACCACACACGGCGACTTGGCGCTGCCGCTGCTCACCACGGAACGCGAGCTGGCCGAAGGCGACGTGCTGTGGACCGACGTCAGCATCACCTATCAGGGCTACTGTTCGGACTTCGGGCGCACCTGGATCGTCGGCCGCGATCCGTCACCCCGTCAACAGGCGCAGTTCGACAAGTGGTTCGAGATCATGAGCGCGGTCCTGGGTGTCGCCAAGGCCGGTGCCACCGCCGCGGATCTGGGGCGCGCCGCCATCAAGGCCAACGGTGGCACCAAGCCGTGGCTGCCGCACTTCTACCTGGGCCACGGAATCGGCGTCAATGCCGCCGAAATGCCCATGATAGGAACCGATCTCGGCCAGGAGTTCGACGAGAATTTCGTCCTGCAATCCGGGATGGTGCTGGTGCTGGAGCCCGTCGTCTGGGAGGACGGCACCGGCGGCTATCGCAGCGAAGAGGTTCTGGTGATCACCGAGGAAGGTTGGATCCGTTTGACCGACTACCCCTATGACCCTTATGGCAACTGAAGTCCTGCCTGACGAGCGCACGCTGCGCCTGGGCCGCCGCCGCCGGGCGCTGGCCCAGATGGCCGCACACGATCTCGACGTCCTGGTCCTCGGCCGGCAAGCCAATGTCCGGTATGTCACCGGGGCGCCGCAACTGTGGGTCGCCGGTACCCGGCCCTTCGGCCCGACCTGCGTGCTGGTGCGCGAAACCGGCGCCGTCCACCTCCTGAGCACCTGGGACGAGGGCGTTCCGGAAGACATCCCTCACGAAAACCTCTACGGCATCTCGTGGAATCCGATGAACACCATGTCGGCGCTGCAGCGCATCGACGGCGCGGCGAGCGCGCGGCGCGTCGGAACCGACGCCCTCTCACCAGTTTTCGCCCAGTTGCTACCGACCGCGTTTCCCAACGCCCAGCTGGTCGACGGCGAGCTGGCCATGCGGGCGGCACGCCGCATCAAGACGGACGAGGAGATAGCGGCCATCCGGGAATCCGTCGCGGTGGCCGAGTCGGCCCTGGCGGCCGCGGTATCCGAGTTGCGGCCGGGGGTGACCGAGCAGGCGCTGGCCGGCGTCCTGCTGGAGGCATCCGCGGCCGGCGGGGTCAGCACCCCGTCGAATCAGGATGTCGCATGGGTGACTTCACGCAAGCATCCATGGCGGCGGGCCGACGACGGTGATCGGAACGACGGCCGTATCCAGGACGGCGATCTGGTGGCCTTCTCCGCCGGCGTCCTGGCCGGGGGCTACGTCGGTGAGGTCGGCCGGACCTGGCCCGCCGACACCAGGCACGCGCCCAACGGGGCCGCCGCCCTGCAGCGGCGCTGGGAGAGCCTGTGGGGCAATCTGATCGGTGCCTGCCGGCCCGGGGCGGGCGCGGGCCAACTGCTCGCCGCCTACCACGCCGCCGGCGAGCCCGAGCCGCCGATGCCGGTGGCCCGCGGCCTGGGCATGGGGTTCGACCCGCCCGTCGTCTCCAAGCATCTGCCCGCGACCGCGGCCGGCGAACGCCTCGAGCCCGGGATGGTGCTGGCCGTCACCGGTTATGTATGGGAAGAGGGAGTCGGCGCTGTCTTCGGGCGAGAGGCGGTCCTGATCACCGCCGACGCCCCCGAGGTGCTCACCGGTAGCCCGTTCTGGCAACCCTAGCCATGAACGAGCCCTCCGAGCCCGCGGCCGAAGAGATCATCCGGTATGACAAGGACGCCACGACGCGGATCGCCACGATCACGTTCGACCGCCCGGACTATCTCAACGCGCCGACGATCGCCGCGCGGGTGCGTTACGCAGACTTGTTGCACCGGGCCAACATCGACGACGACGTCAAGGTTCTGGTGGTCCGCGGTGCCGGCGACGACTTGGGCTCGGGTGCGGATCTCACCGAGGCCATGCGGATGCGCGACGCGGCGGACCAGGGTCCGCGGCTCGCCGAATACCGGATCGGCGCTGACGAAGTCCGATACCCGCCGCAGGGGTCGCTTCGTAACGGTGCCACGCTCGGCCAGTGGTATGCCAACCCGAACTCGGGCATTCGCGGCCTGCAGGACTTCAAGAAGATCAGCATCCTCGAGGCCAAGGGTTACTGCTACGGCTGGCATTTCTACCAGGCCGCCGATGCCGACCTGGTGATCTCCAGCGACGACGCGCTGTTCGGGCACCCGTCGTTCCGGTATTACGGTTGGGGGCCCCGCATGTGGTGGTGGGCGCAGACCATGGGCATCCGCAAGTTTCAGGAGATGGTGTTCACCGGACGGGCTTTCACCGCCGCGGAGATGTATGACTGCAACTTCCTCAACAGCGTGGTGCCGCGGGCTGAACTCGAGGCCGAGGTGGACAAGTACGCGCTCGCGTGTGCCAGTAACCGCCCCACGGACACGGTCTTCATGCAGAAGGTCTTCTTCGAAATCATGAAGCAGTTCCAGGGCGAATATCTGGGCAGCATGCTCAGCGGCGTGTTCGAGTCAATGGGAGGCAGTGTCCGCCCGGACGCCGGCGATGAGTTGATGCTCGGCGACGCGATGAAGCGGGGCCTGGGTGACGCGGTCAAGGACAACGACGTCAAGTTCCCCGCCGAATGGCGGCTGAGCAAGAAGGCCCGCAAGAAGGCGCGAGCCGACAAGAACAGCAACGCGAAGAGAAAGAAGCAGTGACGCAACGTCGCGTCGAACCGCCGCTTGACGGCTATACCGTGATCGACCTGTCCACCGGTATAGCCGGCGCCTACTGCACCAAGTTGCTTGCCGACGGCGGTGCCCACGTCGTGAAAGTGGAGCCTCCGCAGGGTGACTCGCTGCGCGCATGGTCGGCCTCGGGCGCCACCATCCCGGCCGGCGGTGACGGCGCGCTGTTCAGCTTCCTGGCCGGGGCGAAACACAGTGTCGTCGCCGATCCCGCCGCCGACGACGACGTCGAACTGGTGAACCGGCTGCTGGCCGCCGCGGATGCGGTGGTGTGGTCCGCCGGCTCCGAAGTGGCCGAACACCCGAACTTTTCGCCGCGCGGCATCCACGCCCGGCACCCACATCTGACGGTCACCGCGATCACGCCGTTCGGCCTGGCGGGCCCGTGGCGCGACCGCGCGGCGACCGAGTTCACGCTGCAGGCGTGGTCGGGAGGAATCGTCGGGCTGGGCCGCGGCGAGCAGGAGCGTCCGCCCGTCTTCGTCGGCGGTCAGGTCGGCGAATACCTGGCCGGCGTCTACGCGAGCGTGGCCACCCTGGCGTCCCGGTGGCGCCGAATCGACGGCGGGGCAGGAGAGCTGCTGGACCTGTCGATGCTCGAGACGCAGATCCTGTGCCTCACCTATTACCCGGTCTCCTACTTCGAAGTGCTCGGCCGGCCGTGGCGAGACATGCGGCGGCCGACCATTCCTGGAGTGGCTCAGGCCAAGGATGGCCTGGTCGACCTCGGGTGTGGGACCGCGCAGCAGTGGTTCGACCTGTGCGCGATGGTGGGCCGCCCGGAGTGGATCGATGAGGAATCGCCGCTGTCGATCACCGAGCAGGCGAACATCCACGCCGAGGAGATCTTCGCCTGGCTGGCCGACACCCCGGTCGACGAAATCCGGGAACTGGCTTCGGCATTCCGCATCCCGAACGCGCCCGTCGCCAACGGCGCCAACGTGACGTCGTTCGACCAGTTCGTGGCGCGCGATTCGTTCGTGCGCAATCCGCGCGACGGCTTCCAGCAGCCCAGCCACCCGTACCGCATGCGGCCCGCGCAGCTACGCCAACCGCAGCCGGCGCCGCGGTTGGGCGAGCACACCGAGCGCTACCGCACCGCGCATCTCCCGGCGCGGCCCGCGCCGAGCGGGGTCGCGAAACCGCTGCCGCTCAGCGGTATTCGGGTGCTAGACATGACGACGTTCTGGGCCGGTCCCTGCTGCACGCATGCGCTGGCCCTGCTCGGCGCCGAGGTCATTCACGTCGAGTCGACCCGCCGGCCCGACGGCACGCGGATGATCGCCGGCATACCGATCACCGAGGACCGGTGGTGGGAGAAGTCTCCGATCTTCGAGGCCCTCAACACCAACAAGAAAGGCCTCACCCTGGACCTGCAGAGTCCGCGAGGCCGGGAATTGCTGCGCGAGCTCATCGCAACGTCCGACGTGCTCGTGGAGAACTTTACGCCGCGCGTGCTGGACCAGATCGGCCTGGATTTCCCGACCGCACAGTCGATTCGACCGGACATCGTGATGGTGCGGATGCCGGGCTTCGGCCTGGAGGGACCCTGGCGTGACAACCCGGCATTCGCCTACGTCATCGAATCGGCCTCCGGGGTGAGTTGGCTCACCGGCTATCCCGATCGCACGCCGTATGACCCGTATTCGATCGGAGATCCTAACGCGGGCGTGCATGCACTCAACGCGATACTGCTGGCGCTCGAGCACCGGCGCCGCACGGGCGAGGGCGTGTTCGTCGAAGCGGCGATGGTCGATGCCGCGCTCAACATCGCCGCCGAGCAGGTCATCGAGTACTCGGCGTACGGCGCGCTGCTGGCGCGCGCCGGCAACCGGGGACCCACCGCCGCGCCGCAGAACCTCTATCTGAGCGCCGACATCGACGAATTCGGCCGCCTCGACAGCTGGGTCGCCATCGCCGTGGCCACCGACGAGCAGTGGGCCAGTCTGGCCCGGGCGATCGGGTCACCTTCTTGGGCAACCGATTCCGCGCTTTCGACCCAGGCGGGCCGGCGCCTGCACCACGACCGAATCGACGGCCAGCTCGCCGCCTGGTGCGAGCGCCGCAGCCGCGACGAAATCGTCACAACCCTGTGGGACGCGGGCGTGCCGGTGGCCAAGGTCATGCAACCGCACCGGCAACCCGAGCTGGCACAGTTGGCCTTTCGGGATTTCTTCGAAGTTGTCGACCATCCCGTCAACGGCCCGGCTAGGCTCAGCACCGTGCCGATGAGGTTCTCGACCTGTCCCCACAAGTTCCACACCGCGCATGCGCCGTTGCTGGGGCAACACAACCACGAACTGCTGTCCCAATTGGGCCTGTCCGATTCGCAGATCGCCGAGCTGGAAGCCGACGGCGTGATCGGCAGTGCACCGGCGATGCACGCGCGGAGCTGATCGACGATGACGATCGACCCCTCGAACATCCTGCTCACCGAGCGCGTCGCCGTGGTGACCGGTGGGGGAGCGGGCATCGGTCGCGGGATTGCCGCCGGCATGGCCGCATTCGGTGCGCGGGTGGCGATCTGGGAGCGTGACCCGCAGACCTGTGCGCAAGCGTCCGAAGCCATCGGGGCCCTGGGAATCGTCACCGACGTCCGAGACGGCAACCAGGTCGACGCCGCCCTGGAACGCACCAGCGCCGAGCTGGGCACGCCGACGATCCTGGTGAACAATGCCGGCGGGGTGTTCTCCTCGCCCCTGCTGGACACCAGCGAAAACGGCTGGGACGCACTGTATAAGGCGAACCTGCGCCACGTGCTGCTCTGCACCCAGCGAGTTGCCCGGCAGCTGGTTGCCGAGGGCGTTGGCGGCAGCGTCATCTCGGTGACGTCGATCGAAGGCGTCCGAGCCGCACCGGGCTATGCCGCCTACGCCGCGGCCAAAGCGGGGGTGATCAACTACACCAAGACCGCGGCCCTGGAGTTGGCGCCGCACGGCATCCGGGTCAACGCGATAGCGCCCGACATCACGCTCACCGAGGGCCTGGCGGCGCTCAACAGCGACGGTGCGGCGGCGGCCATGGCGGACATCGTGCCGCTGGGCCGCCCCGGTCATGTCGACGAAATCGCCGGCACCGCTGTGTTTCTGGCTTCCGACATGTCGGTCTATCTCACCGGGCAGACGCTGCACGTCGACGGCGGCACCCACGCTGCCAGCGGCTGGTACCACGACCCCCAGACCGGTGACTACCGATTGGGGCCGCCGCCATCGAGCTAGTGGCGGTCGCAAGTGCGGCGAAGCCGGGCGCGGCGGGCCGCCACCATCGAGCTAGTGGCGGTCGCAAGTGCGGCGAAGCCGGGTGCGGCGGGCCGCCACCATCGAGCTAGTGGCGGTCGTAAGTGCGGCGAAGCCGGGCGCGGCGGGCCGCCACCATCGAGCTAGTGGCGGTCGTAAGTGCGGCGAAGCCGGGTGCGGCGGGCCGCCACCATCGAGCTAGTGCGTCCAGCCCTCGGCGGCCTGTTCGTCGAAGGTCCGGTCGATGCGCTCGAACCGGCGGCGGATCGAATCCCGGGCGGCCCCGTGCGGCAGCACGTAGAGGCGGTTGGCCAGGATCGCATTGGCCGTCAACCGCGCGACGTCCTCCGCGCTGACCGCCTCGTCCTGCGTCGGCAGTGTCCCGAAGGCCCCCTCGGGTGATGCCGACAGCCCATAGTCCGCGCCGCGAATCCGTTCGGAGTTGGAGACCAGCTTGGTCTCCACCACCATCGGGCACAGCACCGACACCCCGATGCCGTTGGGCTTGAGCTCGCGGGCGAGCGTTTCGGCGAGTCCGACGACGCCGTACTTGGCAACGCCGTAGGTCCCCAGGCCGTTGTTGGGCACCAGCCCGGCGAAGGACGCGGTGAATGCGATGTGCCCACCCTTGCCTTGATCGAGCAGCCTCGGCACGAACGCCTCGACGGCATGGATCGAACCCCACAGGTCGATGTCGATCACCCAGCGCCAGTCGTCGTGGCTCGTCTGGGCCATCGGCCCCGCGACGACGATGCCGGCGTTGCTGAACAGGACATCGACCTGGCCGAGCAACCGGAAGGACTCCTCCGCGAGGTGCACCATCTCCTCGAGGTGCCGGACGTCGCAGACCACGCCGTTTGCATCGAACCCCTCGCCGCGCAGCCGGTTCACCGCCTGTTCCAGCGCGGGCTGATCGACATCGGACAGCACCACGCGGGCGCCCCGCCGGGCGAATTCGGTGGCGGTGGCCAACCCGATGCCGCTCGCACCGCCGGTGATTACCGCCCCGCGTCCCTCGAAATCGTCCATAGATTCCGAGCGTATTACCCGCGCGGTGGGCGGTGTGAGAGGCGTCATGTAGATAGCCCGCTAACTATTAGGGCACCATATAATTATGGCCGCTGCGACCACTCGCGAAATCGATCCGCTCGCCCTGGAACACCAGGTGTGCTTCGCGCTCGCGACGACCAACCGGGCGGTGTTGGCGGTGTATCGGCCCCTGCTGGAGCCCCTCGGGCTGACCCACCCGCAATATCTGGTGATGCTGGCGCTGTGGGATCACCGCAAGACGCCCGGGGCCGACCGGTTTCCGTTGTCGGTCAAGCAGATCGCCGCGGCGTTGCAGATGGATTCCGCGACGCTGTCGCCGATGCTCAAGCGCTTGGAGGGGCAGGGGCTGATCACTCGTGCCAAGAATCCGGCCGACGAACGCACCACCGATGTGACGCTCACACAGCGAGGAATCGCGTTGCGGGAGAAGGCACTCGAGATCCCGCCCGCCGTGGTGGCGCGCCTGGGCGTGGAACTTGCCGAGCTCGAGAACCTGCACCAGGTCCTTACCCGAATCAACGCCGCCGCCGTGGCAGCCGGCGCACTGCAATCCTGACATCACCCCGAGGAGCCATCATGACCGCCGCGAAACCCAATCTCTGGCAGCGCATCGGCTATGCCTACGGGCGGCGACTGCCCGACTCGATGCGTGACTGGGTGGCGGGCGATCTGGCCGGGGAGGGAGCCATCCGCCGGCACATGATCAGGTGGGCCATACCGCCCCTGTTGGTCCTTGCCCCGTTTTGGTTGCTGCCCGCCTCGCTCTACGTGCACACGGAGATGACGGCGCCGCTCCACATCTGGGCGTTGCTGATAACCCTTGCCCTGAACAAGGTCTGGCGCCGCCACCGGTTGGCCGTTCATGGACTGGATCCGAACCTGGTCGACGTGATCAACCGACAAAAACAGGCGCGGATGCACGAGGACTACATCCGCCGCTACGGGCCGCGACCCGAATCGGCCGAATGGCAGTCCAACAGCAGCCCCTTCTAGCGGCTACTTGAGGCAGCTACCCGCATCGATGGGCAGGGTCACGCCGGTGATGTAGCGGGCCTCGTCCGAGGCGAAGAACAGCACCGCGTTGCTGATGTCGATCGGCTCGACCCAGGGGATCGGCAGCGTGTGGAACAGTTGACAGATCGGCGCCATGTCGTCGGGACCCGGGTTTTCCAGGTCGGGACGGAACATCTTGAAGGTGCCGTCGTTGTGCAGCATGGGCGTCTTGACATGGGTCGGGTGCACGGAGTTGACGCGAATCATGTGCTGTCCCAGCTCAACTCCGAAGGCGCGCATCAGCCCGACGACGCCGTGCTTGGCCGCGACATAGTGGCCGGTGTGGGGGTAGGCCTTGAGCCCGCCGACCGAGCTGGTCAGGATGATCGAACCGCCGTTGCCGCCCGCGATCAGATGCGGCACACCGGCTTTCACGGTTTTCCACACGCCGGCCAGGTTGATGTCGATCATCTCGGTCCAGTCTTCTTCGCTGGTCTTGTCCAACGTTTCGCCGCCGTTGCCGATTCCGGCGTTGGCCACGATGATGTCGAGCCGGCCGAGTTGCTCGACGCCGGTGTCCACCGCCGCCTTGAGTGCGGCATAGTCGCGCACGTCGACTTCGGCCGTGAAGATCCTGCGGTTGTGCCCCTTGACCAGGTCGGCGGTCTCGGCGAGGTCTTCGGGTGTCGATGCTGGGATCGCGGTGTCCAGCACGCCTTCGCGGATGGGCTTGCAGATGTCGATGGCGATGATGTCGGCACCCTCCTGGGCCAACCGCACCGCGTGGCTGCGGCCCTGACCGCGCGCCGCTCCGGTGAGGAAAGCGACTTTGCCCTCAACACGTCCGGTCATGGCTACCTCAACTCCTGACTTGATCGATCGGCACGCCTGCGCCGGAGAACGATGCGTCCGGGACCGCGAGTCTTGCCGCCCTTGAACTCTGTCATTCGGCCGTCGCGGGTGTCAATGACGAATCCGTTTCGGCTATTTGTGGTTCTAGATATTAGAGAATCTCATTCTCACCGGCAAACGGCGTGCGCTATTTGCTCATGGCGAGATGCGGGAACGCGGGGCGTTCGGGCGCTACGCGACGAATCCGCGTGAGCAGAAATCCCATACCTCTTCGGCGGTGATCGGATGCGTCGTCGCGTCGTCGGGCCCGCCGCTGGATTGTGCGATGAACATCACCGTCTGCATGGTCATGGCGGCCACCCGCTTGGGGTTGATGGTGGTGCGCAGCTTGCCGGCATCATGCGCCGCGTCCATCAGTTCGGTCAGCAACGCGAGCAGCGGTGCATGGGCGATCTTGACCTCGGCCGGGTGGGTGACAAGCAGTCGAGGAGCAAAGTCCGTGAACAGCGGGCGCTTGGCCGTCGGGTCCGGGCGGGACGCTTCGTACAGGAGCTGCACGGCGACCTGCAGCCGCTCCAGCGGATCGGCCTGGTTCTCGGTGGCCGCGCGGATCTGGTCGGCCGACCGGCTCAGTGCGTCCTCGAACAGCGCCAGCAGCAACTCGTGCTTGCCGTCGAATTGCAGGTAGAAGCTGCGCAACGACTGGCGGGAGCGGTCCACGACCTCCTGCACGGTAAAGTCCGTGCTGCCCTTTTCGATGATGATGGCCTGGGCGGCGTCGAGGAAGCGCTGAACGCGCTGCGCCGCACGCAATTTCGCCGTCTTGATCGACCGCTCGACCGCACGCTGCTTCCAGGCCGGCTCTTCGCTTGGATTGGTCACGGCCGACTCAGGTGATTGCCGCGCGGGGAGAACATGGTTGGACTCTACCGGAGAACGCCGTGACATCGCTGCGCTCGACCCCCTCACGGATCACGTGTCGGAGATTGTAACTTTCTTACCACGAGAATACTATTCTCTTAGACGTGTGTATGGAAGCGTAATCGCAAGAGTGAACCGCGTCGTCGGCGGAAACCTTGATCTACCGACGTATGGGAACGCTCAGGAGCAACCCGGGAAGTGCCGTGCAGCTGACGTTTGACGCCGACGTGGAGGCGTTCCGAGCCGAGTTCGTGGCTTTCCTCGACGCACACCTGCCTTCCGAGGCCGAGGCGTTGGTGCGGCCGCAGTCGAGCTCTGACGTTCCGGAGTGGGCCCGCCGGTGGCAACGCCTGCTGTTCGACAACGGCTGGCTACAACCCGGCAACCCGCCGGAGTTCGGCGGACGCAACGCGACGCTGCTGCAGCAGTACGTGTACTCCGAAGAGTTGTCGCGCCGGCGGATCTATCAAAGTTTCAATCCCCAGGGCGTCGGGATCATCGCGGCGTCGTTGTTGTCGTTCGGCACGCCCGAACAGAAGCAACGGTGGGCGGTGCCGATCCTGCGCGCGGAGATCACCGCGTCGCTGGGAATGAGCGAGCCCGGCGCGGGATCGGATCTCGCTTCGCTGAAGACGCGCGCGGTGCGCCACTCCGATTCGCAAGGCGACTGCTTCATCGTCAACGGGCAGAAGGTGTGGACATCGGGCGCCCATCACGCCGATGTGTTGCTGACATTCGTGCGCACCGATCCGGACGCGCCAAAGCACAAGGGGATCAGCGCTTTACTGATCCCCACCGACACCCCCGGTGTGGTTCGGCGCCCGTTCGCCTCGATGGGTGACATCGAAGACGTCGACTTCAACGAGGTCTTCTTCACCGATGCCCGGGTGCCGGCCGAGAACCTGGTGGGAGAGCTCAACGGCGGCTGGCGCGTCGCGACCGGTTCGCTCGGCCACGAACGCGCGATGCTGTGGCTGGACTACGCGGACATGCTGCACGCGATGACCGTCGAGTCGAGCCCCTCGGGGCCGGTGCAGCGGGACAGCTACGCGACGCTGGTGATGGATTTCTACGCGATGCGGCTACTGGGGTCGGCGACGCTCGCCAAAGCCGCGCGTGGCGAAGAGGATGTGCCCGCCCAGTCGGTGCTCAAGTTGCTCGGCTCGGAGGCGATGCAACGCGCCTGCGAGGACGCGCTGGCCGCCAAGGACGGCGAGGGACTGGCCTTGCGCGGAGTCACCGCCCCGTTCGCCCCGCTCAATCTGGACAGCCACTACGGCAGCTGGTTCGACCGGTACGCGCGCACCTTCGCCGCGACCATCGCCGGTGGTACGTCGGAGATTCAGCGCAACATCATCGCCGAACGCGTGCTCGGGTTACCGCGCAATTGATCTGCGCGTCAATGGTTTCGGGCGTCCAGGTGGGCGTAGTAGCCGATGGCGACAAGACCCGCAACTATCGCAACCGTCCCTAGAACCATCCCGGCCAGAGCGGTTCGGCGGTTGTTCGCCTGGCCGCGGACCACCCTTCGCCGGGCGATGTCGCCGGTCACCACGGCCGCGATGCCGAAGGGCACCCCGAGCAGCAGCCAGCAGGTGATGAGTCCGACCAGGCCCAGGAGCACCGAGGCGACCCCGAACTGGTTTTGTGGTCCTTGCGGCTGACTCATTGCGTCCCACCTCCCAGGGCTCATGGTGGGGCCGACGTCCGCGCCGACGCCGAGCGACCAGGCGGCCCCCGCGAAGCATCTCATGCTCCGCGCACGGTGCCTGGGTGTGGGCCGCGCCGCGTTACAGCTGCGCGAGCCGGGGCGCCGAGCCGGCAGCCACGACCGCCTTTCCGGCCTGACGGGTGAGTTCTTTCGAACTACTCAGCAGTCCGTCGAGGATCAACGACCGCTTGATGTGGTGGTGCAGCGGGTGTTCGGCGGTGAAGCCGATGCCGCCGAGCACCTGCTGACAGTGACGCGCGGTGATCAGCGCCGCCTGGCCGGCCGCGGCCTTGGCCAGCAGCGAAGCAAGCCCCTGCGGGTCGTCGCAATCCGTGGCGGCCTGCAGTGTCGCCTCGGCACCCTCGATCGCGACCAGCGCCTCGGCCAGTCGATGCCGGATCGCCTGGAACGAACTGATGTGCCGACCGAACTGGACCCGGTCGACGGCGTGCTGACGAGCCAGTGACAGCATGGCGCGGCTGGTGCCGACCAGCCACCACCCGAGAGCCCGCCAACCCGCGTACCGCGCGGCGGGCGGCAACGAATCATCGTGAGGCACACGGTGTATCGGCAACAGCTCGTCGATCGCCGAGTCGGCATGGTCACGGCGCTCCCACAGCACCCAGGAGCCACCGGCGAACGGCAGCGGCAGGGTTCCCCCGGGCGCGTCGCCCGCCGCGCGCAGCACCACGTCGTTGAGCACGGGTGCGTGGGCACCGGTCTCACCGAGCAGCTTGAACACCAGAGGTATTGCGATGTCGGGCATTTCGTCGAGCATGTCGCGCCAGCCGAGCTCGGTCAGCGCCGCGTCGAGCTTGGCTCCCGAGGCGGCCGTCATCGTCGTCCGCAACGACTCCGCAAGCAGGCGAAGCGATTCGGGATCGGACTCGATGTCCGTCGAAGGGGTCACGGTCACTCCTTCCCGAGGTCGAGTAGCCGGCGGGCGATGATATTGCGCTGGATCTCGGCGGTGCCGCCGTAGATCGTCGCGGCGCGCGAATACAGATATTCCGAACGCCACGGCGTGTCTTCGAGCTCCAGCGTTCCCGGCAACACGTCGCGAACGGTGTCGTAGAGTCGCTGCTCCGCGGAGGCCAGCAGCACCTTGTCGATGGAGGTGTCCGGCCCCAGCCTGGCCCCGTCGCGCATGCGATGCTGGGTGGCACGCGATCGGCAGCGCAACGTATGAAGAGCCAAATAGGCCCCGCCGAGCGCGGATTCGTCGGGGTCCCCGTTTTCTGACGCCGCGGTGATCAAGTCGTCGAAACGTGAATAGAGGTAGGCGATTCGCTGCCAGAAGCAGGCGGAGCGTTCGTAGGGCAGCAGGTCCATGGCCAGTCGCCAGCCGTCCCCGGGCTTGCCCAGCATCCGGTTGGCCGGAATCACCACGTCGTCGTAGTACACCTCGCAGAATTCGTCGACGCCGTGCATCGTGCGCAGCGGGCGGATGGTGATGCCGGGGGTGTCGAGGTCGACGAAGAACGCGGTGATCCCGTCGTGGCCGGGCGCGGTGCGGGTGAGCAGGACGCACCGGGTGGAGAACTGCGCGAAGCTGGTCCAGACCTTTTGTCCGTTGACGATCCAGTTATCGCCTTGCTGCGTCGCGCGGGTGGTCAGCGACGCCAGGTCACTGCCCGACCCCGGCTCGGAAAAGCCTTGGCACCATTGCTCTTCCCCGCTGAGCAGCCGCGGCACCATTTCCTTGGCGAGCTCCACGGGCGCGTAATCGATCATCGTGGGGGCGAGGACCTCGAGCATCGAATAGGGGCCGGGTTCGGCCAGGCGCCGACCCACCACCTCTTCGCCGACGATCGCGCGCAGCACTGCCGGGCCGCCCAGCCCACCGACCTCGACCGGCCAGCCGAACCGCATCCAATCGGCGTCGTAGAGCGCGCGGCTTACCCGGGCGAACTGCCGCATGTGCCCCTGCAGCGAGTGGTCGGGCTCGGGGGTCAGATCGTTGTCGTCGAGCCACGCGCGCAGGTCGGCCCGGAACTGCTCGACATTCACTTCGATTGGTCGGCTCCTTAAGTCGCTGCCTGGGCCGCGGAGTCACCGGCGGGACGGCCGATGGCGTGCGGGCGCCCGGAGTCGTGCACCCCGCTGCGGCGGATGAAGGTCATGGCGCGCGTCTTCAGTCGCCACCCGTCAGCGGTCCGCAGATAGGTGTCGCGGTAGTAACCGATCCGCATGTCGTGAGTGGCATGGTCGATGAAGCACAGCGGTTGGGTGCCGGTGGCCGCATCCCCATTAAGGTCGACCACCGCGGTTCCGGTGAGGAACAAGCCCTTTGGGGCCGCGGCCACCAATTCCGGGAATCGGCTCAGGCTGTAGGTCTCGCCGAAGGCGCTGTAGGTGCCGTCGGGAGTGAAGACGGCGACCAGACCTTCGATGTCCTCCTGGGTGATGGTGACCGCGTAGCGGCCGAGCAGCTGCTGGATCTCGACCAGGTCATCAGTTCGGGTTGGGCCGCTTTTAGGCTGATCGGGCGTCGACATAGACCTTGCCGCCTTTCATGACGAAGCTGACACGCTGGGTAACCGTGATGTCTTCCAACGGGTTTCCCGGTACCGCGATGATATCCGCGAGCTGGCCCGCCGCGAGGCGCCCCCGGTCGGTCGAGTTGATCAGCTCGGCCGCGGTGATGGTGGCGGCCCGCAACACCGCCAGCGGCGGCATGCCCCATTCCACCAGCGTGACAAGCTCGTCGGCGTTCTTGCCGTGCGGGATTGCCGGGGCGTCGGTGCCGACCGCGATTTTCACCCCGGCCTCGTAGGCGGCCTTGATCGAGGTCTCGGCCTTGGGGAACATCTCGGCCGCCTTGTCCTGCAGGGCTTTCGGGGCGCGTGACACGTCCATCGCCTGGGCGAGCCTGCGGGTGGTCACCAGGAACCTGTCGTTGTCGACCAGCATCTGGATGGCCTCGTCGTCCATCAGGAACCCGTGCTCGATGCAGTCGATACCGCACGCGACCGCGTGCTTGACGGCTTCCGCGCCGTGCGTGTGGGCGGCGACACGCAGTCCACGGCGGTGCGCCTCGTCGACGATCGCGCGCAGTTCCTCGTCCGAGTAGTGTTGCGCCCCAGCCTCACCGGTCAACGACATGACACCGCCGGAAACGCACACCTTGATCAATTCGGCGCCGTGCTTGATCTGGTAGCGCACCGCCTTGCGGATCTCGTCGACCCCGTTGGCGATGCCCTCTTCGATCGTGAGCTCGAGTGCGCCCGGCATGAATGCGGCGAACATCGTCGGGTCAAGGTGCCCGCCGGTGGGCGTGATCGCGTGGCCGGCGGGGACGATTCGGGGCCCCTCGATCCAGCCCGCGTCGATGGCCTTGGCCAGGGCGACGTCGAGCAGGTAGCCGCCGGTCTTGACGAACAATCCCAGGTTGCGCACGGTGGTGAAACCGGCGCGCAGCGTGCGCCGGGCGTTGCCGACAGCGCGCAGCACCCGCGTCGGCGGGTCGTCTTGCACCTGGGACAGCCCGGGCGTCTCCCCGCGCCCGCCCATCAGGAGGTTGACCTCCATGTCCATCAGGCCCGGCAACAGAACTTGGTCGCCCAGCTCGATGATTTCGCCTTCGGGGTCGCCCCCCACGCCGACGATCCGGTCGTCCTGGATCTTCAGGATGCCGGGCCGGATGATCTCGCCGCCGTCAACGTCGAGCAGCCCCGCGGCCTTGAGCGTCAGCACCTGCTAGATCACCGGTTCCCGGATCACTTCAACCCACGCCGCGCCGCTGTCCGGCACGCGCGGCTGCTTCCACGCCTCGATGGGGAAGGACACCATGACGAGCGACTGCATCATGTGCATCAACGTCTTTGCGTCCTCCGGCAGGTCGTCCAAGGGGAACTTGTCGCAGTAGGCGATGACGTCGTTCAGCATCGGGAAAGCGACGTCGTAGAACTCCTGCATCTGGGCCATCGTCGAGGCCAACCGCTTGGCGTAGCGCTCGGGCTCGGTGGCCAGGTCCCACTCCAAAAAGGGCTCGAGGGCGGCGAATTCAGACGGTAGCGCCATTGCGCTGGTACTCCTTGACGTAGTTGGCGGTCGTGTGGTGCAGGTGTCGGATCAAGACTTCCTGGTCGCAGAGCAGGAACTCCTTGACGGCCCGGGTGCCGATCATGGTCTGGGTCGCTTCCAGGGTGTTGGCGTCCTGCAGCGCGTACTCCTTGAACGTCACGGCGGCCAACTCCTGGGCCAGGCGTTCCCGCGCATTGCGCGGCGGCACGAAATACAGCGACGACTCGAAGATGTGCTTGTCCACCGCGGTCGGCCAGTAGTGGTAGGTCAAATACCAGCCCGGCTCCCAGATCAGCAGCATGAAGTTCGGGTAGAACAGCCACGAGTCGATGCCCCACTGCGGCACCCGCTTCACGTTGACGCCCGGTGGCAGCTCCATGTTCTGGATGATCTCCGGCTTGTCCCACGGACCGAACAACCTGCTGCGCAACACCTGGTCCATCGGCTTGACCATCGACATGTCCGGGGGAGGTGCCTGACCGCCCCAGGTCGACTGCAGGTTGTGCGGGCCGGCCAGCTCGTAGTGCAACGCCTCGTAGCCGAACTTCTGGATCTTGGCGGCTTCTTCCTTGGTGTACTGACCCTGGTGCAGGATCGGCGCGTGGTAGAACTCGACGAACGCGTCGATGAACAGCTTCCAGTTGCTGCCGACCTCCGCCCGGTAGGAGTAGGTCTCGGTCATCTCGCCGAACGGGTAGCCCTCGATGCTCTTGGCCAGCGGTCCGAGGTAGTCGGTGAGCGGCGCCGCGTTGTCGTCGAAGTTGATGAAGATGAAGCCTTCCCACACCTCGCAGCGAACCGGCGCCAGGCCGAAGTTGCTCTTGTCGAGGTCGAAGAACTCTTCTTCCTGTTGAACGAAGGTCAGATCGCCGTCGAGGCTGTAGCGCCAGGCGTGGTACTTGCAGGTGAACTGCCGGCAGGTGCCGGAGGTCTCCTCGTTGGGAAAGTCGTTCCACACCAACTTGTTTCCGCGGTGGCGGCAGACATTGTGGTACGCCTTGACGGACCCGTCCTTGGTCTTGGTGATGATCACCGACGTGCCCTTGCCGGCGGAGGGTAGTTCCCTGGTGAAGTAGCTGCCGGTGCGGGGCAGGCGCTCGACGCGGCCGACGTTGAGCCAGGTCTTCCTGAACACGGCGTCACGTTCGGCCTCGAAGAACGCGGGGTCGATCGAGTCGGTGTAGTCGACCGGCGCGGTCCCCAACTCGGGGTAGTTTTCTGTCCAGCTGCCGGCGGCTGGCTTCGGGAAGTGCGGCAACGTTCTTACTCCTCTTATTCGACGTTGTTAGCGGCTGTGGTGGCGTGTTCGGGTTGGATGCCAAAACTGTTGAAGGCCATGGCCAGCAGGGCGTAGCAGCCGACTGTGAAGACGAAGTCCATCCGTTGCTGGTCGTCGAGGCGCTCGCCCAGTGCCGCCCAGGTCTGGTCCGACAGCTCCGACTTCTCATCGAGCTCGTCGACGCCAGTGATCACGACCTGGTCGAACGCGTCGGCGGCCTCGCCGCGCTTCAAGGCCGCGATCTGGTCGTCGGTGATTCCTTCTTCTTTGGCCATTCGCTCGTGGTGTGACCACTCGTAGGCGCACCGCCGGCGATGGGCCACCCGCAGGATGGCCAGTTCGCGGATGCGGGCCGGCAGTGTGGACGACACCAGGAGGTGGACGTTGAACCGCAGAAACGCCTTGGCTAGCGCCGGATGATGGGCAAGCGTGGACAGCGCGTTGTTGCTGTCCGCCTCACGCATCGCCGAGAGGGCCTGCCGGGTCGCCTCGTCCCACTGGTCGGCGGGCAGCGGCTGCAAGCGCATTGGCAGTGTCCTCTCGGTGAAAGAGAATCATATTCTCATTTGCAACTAACAGACTGGCACGAAACGCGCGTCCGGTCAATGCCGGCGTGCCGCTCGAGGACAGGTCCACCCATCGCCCTGGCGCACGTCGCGACCGGGCGGCCGCCCGCGTCGACAGGGCGGCCACCGGCCCCCGTTCCGCCACGCCAACCCGGTCCTACCTCACGGCATGGCTGCGCCGTGGAAGGGCGCTGGGCCTGCACGTTCGGCTGCTGGTCAGAAGGTTGCGGCGGCGCCGAGCAACCGCTGGATGTTGATTCTCGCCTGGCGAGAAGATAGTTTTCAGTTTAGTGATCTTGGCACGGGCAGCGATTCGCCGAGGCTCTAATCGATCCGGTGGATCCGATGAAAGGGACGGCCATGAACAAAGAAGACATGATTCTGATCAGCGTCGACGACCACACCGTCGAGCCGCCGGACATGTTCAAGAACCACCTGCCGAAGAAGTATCAGGACGATGCGCCCCGGCTCGTGCACAACGCCGACGGATCGGACATGTGGAAGTTCCGCGACACCGTCATCCCCAACGTCGCGCTCAACGCGGTGGCCGGGCGGCCCAAGGAGGAGTACGGCATCGAGCCGACGGGGCTCGACGAGATCCGGCCCGGTTGTTACAACGTCGACGAGCGCGTCAAGGACATGAACGCCGGCGGCATCCTGGCGTCGATCTGCTTCCCGTCCTTCCCCGGTTTCGCCGGAAGGCTGTTCGCCACCGACGACAACGACTTCTCGATCGCACTGGTGCAGGCCTACAACGACTGGCACATCGAAGAGTGGTGCGGTGCCTACCCGGCGCGATTCATCCCGATGGCGATCCCGGTGATCTGGGATGCCGAGGCGTGCGCGGCCGAAGTGCGGCGGGTCGCCAAAAAGGGCGTGCACGCCTTGACCTTCACCGAGAACCCGGCCGCGATGGGGTACCCCAGCTTCCACGACGACTACTGGGCCCCGCTGTGGAAGGCGCTGTGCGACACCGGCACCGTGATGAACGTGCACATCGGTTCCTCGGGGCGGTTGGCCATCACCGCGCCCGACGCCCCCATGGACGTGATGATCACGCTGCAGCCGATGAACATCGTGCAGGCCGCCGCCGATCTGTTGTGGTCCAAGCCTATAAAGGAATACCCCGACCTCAAGATTGCGCTGTCGGAGGGCGGCACCGGCTGGATCCCCTACTTCCTCGAGCGCGCGGACCGCACCTTCGAGATGCACTCCGCCTGGACGCACCAGGACTTCAAGGGCAAGCTGCCCAGCGAGGTGTTCCGCGACCACTTCCTGACCTGCTTCATCAGCGACAAGGTCGGCGTGGCGCTGCGCAACATGATCGGCATCGACAACATCTGCTGGGAAGCCGACTACCCGCACAGCGACTCGATGTGGCCGGGTGCGCCCGAAGAGCTGTGGGATGTGTTGTCCCTCAACAACGTTCCCGATGACGAGATCAACAGGATGACCCACGAGAACGCCATGCGCTGGTACTCGTTCGACCCATTCACGCACATTTCGCGCGAACAGGCGACCGTCGGTGCGCTGCGCAAGGCCGCCGAGGGGCACGATGTGTCCATCAAGGCCAAGGGTCACGACAAGGACGGTCGGGGCGGCTCGTCGTTCGCGGACTTCGCGGCCAACGCGAAAGCCCTTACCGGCAACAAGGACTGAGCACAGTACTGTCGCCGAGCAGACGCAAAAGCACCTAAATCGTCGGCGTGTCGGGTGCTTTTGTGTCTGTTCGCGCTGAGAAGAGGAGACCACCAGTGGGTGGAATGAACTTTGAGCTGACCGAAGATCAGGAACTGATCCGTCGGTCGGTGGCGGAGCTGGCACGGAAATTCGACGACCAATACTGGATGGAGAAGGACCAGGCGCACGAATTTCCGACCGAGTTCTACCAGGCCATCGCCGAGGGCGGCTGGCTGGGCATGACGATCCCGACCGAGTACGGCGGTCATGGCCTGGGAATCACCGAAGCGACGATCCTGCTCGAGGAGGTCGCCAAGTCCGGCGGCGCCATGAACGCGGCCAGTTCGATTCACCTGTCCATCTTCGGCATGCAGCCGGTCGTGGTGCACGGCTCCGACGAGCTCAAGGCCCGCACGTTGCCCGCCGTCGCGACCGGCGAGGTGCACGTCTGCTTCGGTGTCACCGAACCCGGTGCCGGGCTTGACACTTCGCGAATCACCACGTTCGCCAAGCGGGACGGCGATCGCTACATCGTCAACGGTCGCAAGGTCTGGATCTCCAAAGCGATGGAGTCCGACAAGATCCTGCTGCTCACCCGGACGCAGAGCTACGACGAGGTCACCAAGAAGACCGACGGGATGACCCTGTTCCTCACCGATCTCGATCGCAGCCGCGTCGACATCCGCCCCATCCGCAAGATGGGCCGCAACGCCGTCAGCTCCAATGAACTGTTCATCGACAATCTCGAGGTGCCGGTCGAGGACCGAGTGGGCGAGGAAGGCAAGGGCTTTCAGTACATCCTCGACGGTCTCAACCCGGAGCGGATGCTGATCGCGGCCGAGGCGCTCGGCATCGGCCGGGTGGCGCTGGAGAAGGCGGTGAAATACGGCAACGAGCGCGAGGTGTTCGGCCGACCCATCGGCATGAACCAGGGATTGCAGTTCCCACTCGCCGATTCACTCGCCCGGCTCGACGCCGCCGAGCTCATGCTGCGTAAGGCCACCTGGCTCTACGACAATGGCAAACCCTGTGGGCGCGAGGCCAATACGGCAAAGTATCTGTGCGCCGACGCCGGCTTCACCGCCGCGGACCGGGCGCTGCAAACCCACGGCGGCATGGGTTACGCCGAGGAATACCACATCACCCGTTACTTCCGGGAGGCCCGGTTGATGAAGATCGCGCCGGTCAGCCAGGAGATGATTCTGAACTTCCTGGGAGCCAACGTCCTGAAGTTGCCGAGGAGCTATTGACCACGACCGATGACCCCGTGTTGCTGTCGGAGGACCGCGGCGGGGTGCGCACCCTCACGCTCAACCGCCCGCGTCGCAAGAATGCGATCAACCCGGAACTATGGGTCGCCCTGCGGGACGCGCTGGATGCCGCCGGCCACGATCCCCGCGTGCGCGCACTGGTGATCACCGGCTCCGGCGGCAGTTTCTGTTCCGGCGCGGACATCTCGGCTCCCGAGGACATCCATCCGAAGTACAAGTTGCAGCGGTTGACCGACGTGGCGCTGGCGCTGCACGAGCTGTCGATTCCGACGATCGCCAAGGTGACCGGGGTGGCCGTCGGCGCCGGCTGGAACCTCGCGCTGGGCTGTGATCTGGTGGTGGCCACACCGGAATCGACGTTCTGCCAGATCTTTTCGAAACGGGGCCTGTCGATCGACCTCGGCGGCTCCTGGCTGTTGCCCAAAATCGTTGGGCTGCAACAGGCCAAGCGGCTTGCGTTGCTGGCGGACACGATCGATGCCGAGGAAGCATGCGCCCTCAACCTGGTGACCTGGGTGGTGTCGGCCGCGGAGATCGACGCGTTCGTCGACGATCTCGCCAACCGGCTGGCGGCCGGCCCGCCGATCGCGCTGGCCCACACCAAGGCGCTACTGAACGAGGGCGCCGACCGCACCCTGCGGGACGCGCTGGCCAGCGAGGCCCGCGCCCAGGGCGTCAACTTCGCGACCGCGGACACGGCGGCGGCCTACGCCGCTTTCGCGCAACGGCGGGAGCCATCGTTTACTGGTCGGTGGGCCCTAGCAAAATCTGGCGTGGAACCACATTCGGGCGACAAGCAATCGGAGTAGGGATATGCGTGAAACAGTCATCGTCGAGGCGGTGCGGACGCCGGTGGGGAAGCGCAACGGCGCCCTGTCCGGCATGCATGCCGCCGACCTGTCCGCGGTCGTCCTGACCGAACTCATCGAGCGCACCGGCATCGGTCCCGAGATCATCGACGACGTCGTCTGGGGTTGCGTGTCCCAGGTGGGCGATCAGTCCAGCAACATCGGCCGCTACGCGGTTCTGGCCGCCGGCTGGCCCGAGACCATCCCCGGCACCACCGTCAACCGAGCCTGTGGGTCCAGCCAGCAGGCGCTGGACTTCGCCGTGCAGGCGGTGATGTCCGGGCAGCAGGATGTCGTCGTGGCCGGCGGGGTCGAGGTCATGAGCCGCGTACCGCTCGGTTCGGCCCGCGCAACCGGTATGCCCTACGGCCCGAAAGTCCTTGCCCGCTATGACGATTTCTCCTTCAACCAGGGCCTGTCGGCGGAACTGATCGCCAAGAAATGGGGATTCTCCCGCACCCGCCTCGACGAATTCTCCGTCGAGTCCCACGAGCGCGCGGCCGCGGCCCAGGACAGCGGCGCGTTCACCGAGCAGCTGGTGCCGGTGTTCGTCGAGGGAGCCGACAACAACGTCGTCACCGCCGACGAGGGCGTGCGGCGCGGCAGCACCGTGGAGAAGCTCGGCGCGCTCAAGCCCGCCTTCGCCGAGGACGGGGTGATTCACGCCGGCAATTCGTCGCAGATCTCCGACGGCGCCGCCGCGCTGCTGGTGACCACCGCGGAGCTGGCCGTCGAGCTCGGTTTGACGCCGATGGTGCGCTACCTGGCGGGCGCTGTGACCGGCGCCGATCCGGTGCTGATGCTCACCGGCCCCATCCCCGCGACCGAGAAGGTGCTGGGCAAGGCCGGCGTCGCGCTGGCCGACGTGGGTGTCTTCGAGGTCAACGAGGCCTTCGCGCCGGTTCCGCTGGCATGGCTGGCGGAAACCGGGGCGGACCCGGCCCGGATGAACCCGCTGGGCGGGGCGATCGCGCTGGGGCACCCGCTGGGCGCGTCGGGGGCGGTGTTGATGGCGCGCATGGCCCACCACATGCGCGACAACGGGATTCGCTACGGGCTGCAGACCATGTGCGAAGGCGGCGGCACCGCCAACGCCACGCTGGTCGAGCTGGTGAGCTGACAGCCCCCGAGGCGGGACCCGGCGCGCTGAAAAACCGCACCACGTGACCCTTGTCACAGCGGCCAAACTAACCTACTGTGTGTTCACTAGGTTGGTTTTGCTACGTCGGTGGAGAGGACCCTGGTGCCCGTCGCGCGGCGATACGACACGCTTCTCGCTAAGGGGGAGGACCGCAAGCAGCGGATCCTCGACGTCGCCCAACGCCTGCTCACCCGCAACGGCTGGCGCAGCACCACGCTCGCCCAGATCGCCGGTGAGGCCGGGGTGACACCGGCAGGCCTGCTGCATCACTTCGAATCGAAGGAGCAGCTGCTGCACGCGGTGCTCGATGCCCGCGACCTCGACGACGACACCCACGCCGACCGGACCGGGGACCTGTTCGACCAGATCGCCGCGGTCGCGGACCGGTTCCACCGGGCCCCCGAATTGGTGGGGACGTTCACGGTGCTGCTCGTCGAGAACATCCTGCCCGAGGCTCCGCTGCACGACCGCATGCTGGCCAGGCACCGGGCCGCCACCGACATCGTCGCCGAGCTCATCCGTCGCGGTCAGGCCGATGGCCGGTATCGCGAAGACATAGACCCCGCCGTCAAGGCAGTAGAAATCCTCGCCTTCGTCCACGGAATGGAAACCACATGGTTACTCGATCCCTCGATACCGCTGCCCGAGGTGTTCAAGCAGTACGCCGAGACACTGGCGCGGGACTTCGCGCCCCCGAAGAAGCTCGAGACGACATGAGGTACCGGCTCGACGTCGTCGCCACCACCGCGGTCGATGTGGTGCGGTTCGCCGGTGGCTGGATCTTTGACCGGTCGATGGCGGGTTGGGACGTCACCGTGCTCTTGATGGATCTGGCCGACCACCCCGATGACCGGCCGCTGCAAATCATCGGTGCCCAGGTGCTCGACCTCGAAGAGGCGCTGGCATCGGTGCATTCGCGGCCCCGCCCCCAGGCCCTGGCGGCCGCGGCGGATCTATTCGGCTGCGACGCGCGGGTTCGCCAAGGCGTGCTGCGGGCCCTCGATCAGGGCGCCATGGAGGTCACGCTGTGGGGGGAGGACTGGCCGTCGGAACTCGATGACAGCGTCGGACTGGTGCAACACCAGCTGAGCATGGCGGCGCAGACGTTCAAGGCCCAGGCCCTCGCGGCGGCGGCCGTACCGCACGCCCCCGTCGGCCACGTCGAGACGTTCCGCAGCGGGCTGCTGGCGTGGCCCTCGGTGGCCGCCGACCTGGTTCCCGCCAGCTAGTCGGGCGCGATCAGACCGGCGCGCCACGGTCGGCGGCCTGCGAATCGCGCGTCTCGAGACGCCCGGCGGGGACCCGTCGTTGACGACCACCACCCCGTGTGAAAATGTAATACTCATCCGCGAGAGGCACATTCTCACTAGCCGAGATTCAAGGAGCAGGAGATGGCGAACGAATTCTCCGAGTTGGACTTCTTTCGCGGCAGCGAGCTCATCGAGAACCCGTACCCCTACTACGAGGCGCTGCGTCAGCGTTGCCCCGTCACCCGGGAAAGCCACCACGACGTCACGATGATCACCGGGTGGGACGAGGCGTGTGCGGTCCTCAACGACGCCGAGACGTGGTCTTCCTGCATCTCGGTGACGGGTCCGTTCCCCGGCTTCCCGGTCCCGATCGAAGGCGACGACATCACCGAGCTGATCGAGCAGCACCGTGACGAACTGCCCTTCAGCGACCAGCTGCCCACGCTCGACCCGCCGACCCACACCAACCACCGCTCGTTGCTGATGCGGCTGATCACCCCGAAGCGCCTCAAAGAGAACGAGGACGCCATGTGGGCGCTCGCCGACCAGGCGCTCGACGACTTCCTGGCCCCCGGCCACGGCGAATGGATCAAGGGCTTCGCGGGCCCGTTCACCCTGCTGGTGATCGCCGACCTGCTGGGCGTGCCGATGGAGGACCGCGACAAGTTCATCAAGGGCATCCGCGAGCACTCGGGCGGCGGCGTCGGGGGCACCGGCAAGGAATCGTTGGCCCACAGCCCGCTGGAATTCCTCTACGGCCTGTTCTCCGATTACGTCCGCGACCGCCGGAGCGAGCCGCGTGACGACGTGCTGACCGGCCTGGCCACCGCCACCTTTCCCGACGGTTCGATCCCGGACGTCGAGGACGTGGCTCGTGTCGCCAGCAACGTGTTCTCGGCGGGACAGGAGACCACCGTGCGGCTGCTCGGCGCGGCCCTGCAGACGCTGGGCGAGCGCCCCGATATCCAGGCGCAGCTGCGCAAGGATCGCAGCCTGATCCCGAATTTCATCGAAGAATCGCTGCGCCACGAGAGCCCGGTCAAGGGCGACTTCCGGATGAACCGGCGGCCGGTCAATGTCGGTGGCGTCGACCTGCCGGCCGGCACTACGGTGATGATCGTGCAGGCCGCGGCCAACCGTGATCCGCGCCGGTTCGAAGAACCCGCCACCTTCGATCCGACGCGCAAGAACGCGCGCCAGCACATCTCGTTCGGGCGTGGTATCCACAGCTGCCCCGGCGCCCCGCTGGCGCGGGCCGAAACCCGGGTGGCGATCGAACGGCTGCTCGACCGCACGACGGATATCAGGATCAACGAGGACGTCCACGGGCCCGCGGATAACCGTCGCTACCAATACGTTCCGACCTACATTCTGCGTGGCCTGACCGAATTGCACCTGGAGTTCACACTGGCATGAAGGTTTGGGTAGACGACCAGCGGTGTCGCGGTCACGGCATGTGTCTCACGCTGTGCCCCGACGTGTTCAGCCTGACCGACGACGGTTACGCCGTAGCGACAGATTCCGATGTCCCGGCGGAATTGGAGTCCGCCGCTCAGGAGGCGATCCAATGCTGTCCCGAGCAGGCGATCAGCGAGAAATAACCAAAATTACGGGCGAGTAAGGAGATTCGAGTGGCCAAAGGGTATGTCATCCTCACCGAGGCCATCAAAGACCCGGAAGGCATGAAGGCATACGCTCAAGCCGCCGGATCCGCGATGAGCGGTGCCACCATCCTCGCGGTGGACACCGCGCCCAAAGTCATCGAGGGCGACTGGCACGGCGACCAGACCGTGGTGCTCGAATTCGAGTCGGTGGATGCGGCTCGGGCGTGGTACGAATCCGAGGGCTACCAGAAGGCGGCGAAACTGCGCCAGCAGGCTGCCGACTGCAACGCCGTCATCCTCTCCGGAATCTGATTACTCTCCGACGATCGAGATCGCCTGCCGAGGACACTGACGGACGGCCTCGCGCACGTCCGCCTCGTTCTCCGGGGTGACTTCCTCTTGGTGGACGGTCAACATGTCGTCGTCGCCGAGTTCGAAGATGTCTGGGTTGATGCCCATGCAGACACCGTTGCTCTCGCAGAGTCCCCAATCGACTTCGATCTTCTTCGTCATCGTGGCCCCCTTAACGAAGCACCTTGACGGGCACGTTCTTCCAGCCCGCCACGTTTTGCATGGTCACCCGTTTGCATCCCGCCAAGTCGACCTCGTAGCGCGGCATGAAGTCGAGCAACCGCTCCAGCGCGATCCGGCTTTCCAGGCGGGCCAGCGCGGCGCCCAAGCAGCTGTGGATCCCGTACCCGAGTCCGAGATGCTGCGCCTCGGTGTGATCGCGCTCGATATCGAACGTGTCGGCGTCGGTGAAGGCCTCCGGGTCGCGGTTGGCCGCGGCGCCGCAGAGGAATACCGGTTTGCCCGGCGGGATCACGCCACCGCTGACGTGGGCCTCCTTGAGGGTGTAGCGGACGTTGTATTGCACCGGCCCCTCGTAGCGCAGTAACTCCTCGACCGCCCCGGGGATCTTGTCCCGGTCCTCCTGCAGCTTCTGCCACTGGTCGGGGTGATTGGCGAAGATGACCGCGGCGTTGCCCATCAGCTTGGTGACGGTCTCCGCGCCCGCGCCGCCCAGAAGGGTTGCGAACCCGCAGATCTCGATGTCGTCGAGCTTGCGCAGCTGGCCGTCTTCACCCGGAATTTCGGCGGCGATCAGCCGGCTGATCATGTCGTCCTGCGGATCCTGGCGCCGCTCTTGGACCAGGCTGAAGTAATACATCGCCGTGTCGATGTTGGCCTGCATGCCCGCTTCGCTGACCTCGATCTGTCCCGGTTCACGGTGCAGGCTGGTGTCGATCCAGTGGCGGACCTGCTGGCGGTATTCCTCAGGGACCCCGGCCATCCGGGTGATGACCTCGACCGGGAACGGTCCGGAGAAGTCCTGCACGACGTCGAAGTTATCCGGATCGACCACTCCCAGGTATTTGTCGATCACCTCGATGATCGTCTCCCGCTGCGACTGGATCGCCCGCGGTGTGAACGCCTTGTTGAGCAGGCTGCGCATGTGGCGGTGCTCCGGTGGATCCATGAAGATGATCGACTTCTGCTCGGGCGGCAACCCCTTGCGCACCATCCCCAGGTCGCAGCCGCGCGCTGACGAGTACGTCTCGAAGTCCTTGAACGCGGCCGCGACGTCTTCATGGCGGGTCAGGGCGTAGAAGTCCTCTTGCTCGTCGTAATACAGTGGCGTTTCCTCGCGCATCCGTCGATAGATGTCAAACGGGTTGTTGAAGTAGTCCTCGGAGTACGGATCGAAGACGACCTTCGGTTTTGTCACTGCATCCTCCTCAGCGGCGAGGTCGGGCTGAAACCTTTACAGCGGAGTCACTGACTGTAACGCTAACGGTAATACCTTCGTGACGAACCGGAAAGACCAAAACGCTGGCATTTCATGCCCTCTTCGCGACGCCGATGGCCGCGATGACGTCATCCAGCGCGCCCAGACCGCTGCCCAGCGCCTCGGCGCTAGCCCGGGCGGCGGCCACATCCTTCGCCACGAACTCACCGGTCATTTCGATGAACGACGCGATGGAACCGCCGGCCGCGATGAGGTTCAGCGCGTGGCTAGCCGCGCTGCCGTGTCCCAGGGCGGTCAGCAACGTCGACTCCGGCACGCCGAGCCCTTCTCCCAGCCGGACCGACTCGGCCAGCAGCCCGAGCTGCGCAGCGAACAGCGCGTTGTTGACGAGTTTCACCTTCTGGCCGGCGCCGGCCGGCCCGACGTGCAGGACCGGGTCGCCGTAGCAACAAAGCAGCGCTCGCACTCGGTCAACCGCTTGGTCGGCACCGCCGACGAACAGCGTGAGGCGCCCGGCGGCGACGTCATGTGGGCCCCCGCTGACCGCGGCATCGACGACGTCAACACCATTGGCGCGCTCGCCGATGGCCGCGATGGTGTCCGGGCTGACGGTGGTGTGCACCACCAGCACCGAACCGGGCCGCATTGCGGATAGCAATTCGCCGGCCAGGCAGACCTCTCGAACCTGATCGTCGTTGAACACACAGAGCACCACGATGTCGGCTCGGGCACCGGCTTCGGCCGCCTCGCCGACGGTCCGCGCGCCCAGTTGCTCGAGGTCCCGGCGTCTTTCGGCCGTTCGGCCCATGGCCTGGACGTCGTGACCGGCTGCCACCAGACGACCGACCATCGGGCGTCCCATCCGTCCCGCGCCGACGAATCCGACTCTCACCGTGGATGGTCCATCAGGGCCAGCGCCGCGTCGGCCGCATCGAGCACCGCGCCGCCGTTGGCCCCGGCGTTCTCGGCAAGGTCGACGACCAGCCGAACATCCTTCTGCAGCAGCCCGCCCGCCACCCGGGCCAGCCGATCGAGTCCGCCGATGCCGCCGAGAGCGTTGAGCGCAAAGCTGTTGCCAGAGCTGCGGGAGATCACTTCGGTGAGGCGGTCCGGTTCGACGCCAAGCGCGCTGGCCAGTGACAGCGCGCTGGCCGCCGTGGCCAGGTTGGCGGTGAACAACAGGTTGTTGAGGAGCTTCGTGGTCTGTCCGGAACCCAGCTCGCCGAGGTGAACGACGGGATCGGCATAGGTCTGGAAGACGGGGCGGCAACGCTCGACGACGTCGGTGTCGCCGCCCACCATCACCAGCAGCCGGCCCTCGGCCGCCGCGCCGCCCCCGCCGCTCACCGGCGCATCGATGACGGAAACACTTTGGGCGGCAGCCTTGGTCGCGAGGTCTCGGCAGGTGTCCGGATGCACCGTGCTGTGCACGGCGATCACGCTGCCGGGCTTCATCGCCGACAGCAATCCGTTTGTCCCGCAGGCTAGTTCGTCGATGTCGGCGTCTGCGACCACGCAGAGGCAGACCAGGTCACTGGCCGCGGCGAGTTCGGCGGGTGACCCGGCGATGCCGGCCGAGGTGTCGGAGAATGCCTCGAGGGCCTCCGGCCTGCGCGCCCACAACGTGGTGGGGTAGCCGCCCTCGACGATCCGGCGCGCCATGGGACCGCCCTGGCTGCCCAACCCGATGAATCCGACGCGCATCAGCCGGCCTCCAGATCGGATTCCGTCTTCGCCGAACGCTCGGCCACGCAATCCCGCACGAATTCAAGGACTTTCGAGTGGTAGATGGGGGCGGCGTGACTGAGGCTGATGTTGTGCCCGGCGTCCGGTTGTCGATGCACGACGAATCGCGGCGCCCCGGTGAACAGGGCGCCGACCTCGGTCACCGCCGCATCGTCGGTCTGCCAGACCTTTTCGTGCTCGGCGATGCTGAAGTGCACCGGGACGCGCACGGCGGGCGCGAGCTCCGGGAAAGTCTGTCGCGCCCAGTCCGACACCATCTGGTCCTCGTAGGCCGGGGCGGACGGCGACACCGTGGCGCCGTTGAGGACCTCGGGTGGGTAAGACTGCTCTGGGCTCCACAGCAGTTCGCGCATGCCCGACGGGCGGCGTTCGCGGGTGGCCGTTTTCAGTATTTCCTTTGCGGCGGGGTGGTAGTGCCGGCCGGTGCCGGCCAGCTCGATACCGAGGAGGTCGGCACCTCGCGCGTCGACGGCCAACCGCAGCGTCAGCTCGCAGCCGCCCGAGTGGCCCCACACGAATATGCCTGCGCCCCGCGGTCGTTCGCCGAGAATGCGGTCGACGGCACCGTAAGCCAGGTTGACGCGCTGCTCGCCGGAGACCATCGCTTCGGGATAGGGCGCCGAGCTGCCATAGCCGGGCCGATCAAGGGCCACCACGGTGAACCCGGCCGCCGCGCCGGTCCGCAACAGCGAATACGAGGGGTGGCCTGGGCAGTCGAAATACATCGCGGTGGTGCCACCGCCGTGGATGGCCACGATCACGGCCTGCGGGTCTTCGACTTCGGTGACCAGCGCCGACATCGGCACCCCGTCGACGATTACCAGCCTTGGCCGCGGCGCCGCGGGGTTCATGCTCGTCTCATTCCGGCGCCCGCAGCAGGAGCACGCCGCTAGGGGTCAGGCCGCCGCTGCTGACCACACCGACGCGGGCACCGGCGACCTGGCGGTCACCGGCCTCGCCGCGCAGCTGAGTGATGGCTTCGTGCAGCAGACCCATGCCGTGGGTGCGGCCGTGCGAGAGTTGGCCGCCGTGCGTATTGAGCGGCAACTGCCCGTCGCGCGCGATGTTCTTGCCGCCGTCCAGAAAGTCTTTGGCCTCACCGATTGCGCAGAAGCCCAGCGCCTCGATCCAGGACAGACAGTTGAAGGAAAACCCGTCGTACAGCTCTGCCACGTCGACGTCGGCGGGTCGCAGCGAGGTACGCGTCCATACGTGCGCCGCCTGGCCCAGCACCTGCGGCTCGTGGGTGAGGGTGCTTTGGTCCCAGTCGAGTCGCTCGACGATCTGCGTTCCCACCGCTTCCACCAGTACCGGCGGCTTGGCCAGGTCGCGGGCGGCGTCGACGGCCGAGACGATGACGGCGATGGCGCCGTCGCACGGCACGTCGCAGTCGTATAGGCCGAACGGTGTGGTGATGGGCCGCGCGCCCAGGTAGTCGTCCATCGTCATGGGCGACCGGTAGATGGCGGTCGGGTTGAGTTCGGCATTGGCGCGCTGGTTCAACGCGATCCAGCCCAGCGTTTCCTTGGTGGTGCCGTACCGGTGAAAGTGCCGCTGCGCGTTCATCGCCAGTGTGTGTGCCGCTGACGTGGCACCAAATGGCATCTGCCAGCCCGACATTCGGCCCGCTGAACCGTGGGCCGGGGTGATCTTGCCCTGCTTCATCAGCTCGCCGTTGGTGGCTTCCCACAGGGTGCGGAAGCACAGCACGTGGCGCGCCAGCCCGCAGGCGACCGCGAGCATCGCGGCGATCACCGAGCCGCCCGGCCCGAACGTCTCCATGGCGCCGTTGTGCCACGTCGGCCGGATGCCGAGCGCGCCCTCGAGGGCGGTGGTGCCGCCCTCCCCGAAGCCGCCGACATTGATCGCGCCGGGGTAGGTGGACAGGCCGTCGATGTCGGCGTAGGTCAGGCCGGCGTCGGCGATGGCCGCCTCGCATGCCTGCACGGTCAACGCCAGCGGCGGCTGCATCAGCCGGCGGCCGATCGGGGACGCGCCGATCCCGGTGAGCGCGACCTTGTCTTCGAACTTGTCCACCGTGAGCATCGGGCGGACGTGCTCGCCGAAACGTTCCGGCGCGATCTCGTCGACCGGCAGCTCACCGGGTTCGTCGGCATCGGCCCCTCCCGCCCGCACGATCCGAAACAGCGGAAACCACACGTCCTCGACCTGCTCGAAGACAACCTCGACCTGCTGTCCGAGTTCCAGCCGGTCGACATCGCTTTCGACGATGTTGGTGGTCAACCGGACCCGCGGGTCCTCCGCGATAGCCACCTGCGCGATCACGTAGGGCGCCGCCAGCCCGGGCAGGCTGAACCGCTCGTTGATGGTGAATCCGGCGAGCGTCGCCCGGCCCGAGACCGCCCGCACACCGATGTCGCGGGACCGGCAGTACCGGCAGACCGGCGCGGGTGGATGGATCAGCGATTCACAGCTCTGGCATTCCTGCAGGCGCAGCTTCCCGTCGGCACCCGACGTCCAGAAGAATTCGTTGTCCTGCGTGATCAGGGGCAGCGGCCGTCCGGGTGCTGCTGACACGTCACCTCCGGGGGTCCGCACGGCCGGCCTGGTAGGGCCATTATGCAAATCGGAGAATTACGTTATCACTCTGCGCACACGCGATCCAGACGCGTTGCGGGTCAGGTGAGGTGGGGCCCCGGTCAGTACGGCACCCAGACGCCGTCGAAATAGGCGCCCCATTGGTGAAAGCCGACGCTCCACATCGGTTCGTTCGGCGACCACGCCGGCCGTGGCGGCGGGGGCGGCACGTCCGATGCGAATTCCGGCGAATACGCCGGCGGCACGGCGTACCACGGCGGCGGAGCCGGTCGCGGTTTGCATTCGAACGTCGACACGTTGAACGACAGGTTGCGATCGCACTGCGCCGAGCTGATCGCCGGCGTCGCGATCACCGCAACGACCATCGTCATCAAGGCGACCGCGACAACGGCGGTCAGGCGACCAAATAACCACCTCATGGTGGGCCTCCCGGTGGGGCCAATTCGAGCCTGGCCCGCTCCAGCTTATTCCGTTGCTACCGCCACGACCAGGTGACTTTCGGGGCGTCTCGTGGCGTTTCCCGTCGACCGGGAGTTATGCTCGCCACGCGGTATCAAGTACTTAACATTCGGAGGACGGATTGCTCGACGCAGAGAAGATCCTGATCACCGGGGCGACGGGCAAGATCGCGTTTCCGATCGCGCGTGCCCTGGCCGCAGCGGGCAACGAGGTGTGGGGTGCCGCGCGCCTGAAAGATCCCGCGGCCCGGCAAAAACTGGTGGACGCCGGGATCAGACCGGTCGCGCTGGACGTCGGCGCCAGCGACTTCTCCGGTCTCCCAGACGATTTCACCTACGTCTTCCACGCCGCCGTGGACCCGGGCGCCGACGATTGGAGCCAGTGCGTCGAAACGAACGCGCAGGCGTCCGGCGAACTGCTCTACCATTGCCGCGCCGCAAAGGGTTTCGTCTTCTGCTCCACCGGCTCGATCTACGCCTATCAGGGCCGGCGACCGCTCACCGAAACCGATCCGCCGGGGGCACCACTGCGGGCGAACTACAGCTTCTCCAAGGTGGCCGCCGAGGCGGTGTGCACCTGGATCGCCAGGCGCTTTCACATCCCGCTGACCATCATCCGGATCTGTTCGACGTACGGCCCCCAGGGCGGTGCGCCCGCCGACCGTCTCGATGCGATGTTGGCGGGCAAGCCCATTCGGTTGCATCCCGACAAGCCGAACAACTACAACCCCATCTATGAAGACGACTATGTGGAGCTGGGCGTCCGCGCGATGGAAGTCGCTGCGACACCGCCCGTCGTGGTGAACTGGGCCGGCAGCGAAACCGTCAGCGTGGAGGAGTACTGCGCCTTCATGGGTGAGCTGGTCGGTGTCGAGCCGATCTTCGAGTACACGCCCCAGGCACACACCCCGCTGTGGCCGGACGTCACCCACATGCACGACGTGCTCGGCCGCACGAAAGTGCCCTGGCGTGAGGGATTTCGGCGCATGGTCGCGGCCCGCCATCCAGAAATCCAGCTGCATCAACACGATTCGACGAGAGCCTGAGGATCAACGCCATGCATCTTCCCGGCACGCCATCGGACGAGGTCCCCGAGATCCTTGCCGCCGGTGATGGCGAGATCACCACCCTGTTTGTCTCGATGGCGATCCGCCACCCCGACGGGAAAGACGCCGAGTATCTGCGCTGGCACAGCCTGGATCACCGCCCGGAGCAACACCGCCTGCGCGCGGTGCGCGCCTCGTTGCGGTTGGTGTCCACGCCGGCCTGCCGCTCGGCTCGCGCGGTGAGCGGCGGGCCGTTGGACGCGGTCGACCACGTGATGACGTACTTCTTCACCGACACGGCCGGATTGCACGATTTCAACGAACTGTCCACGGCGCTGGGGAACGCCGGCCGTAAACTTCCGCTGCTGCCGCCGGTGGAGCGCGGCGTGTACGACGTGCAACGCAAAGCCGCAGCGCCGCGCGTCAGAATCGGGTCAGACGTGTTGCCCTGGCTACCGGTGCGCGGCGCGTTCGTGTTGGTCGAGCGGGGACCGTCGTCCCCGTTCCCGCTGGCCGACGTCGACGGCGTCGCCGGTGTCTGGTCCGCGGTATCGCGCCGGGTCGACGCCAGCTTGGCCAGCGCACCGGAGAGCCAGACGATCACGTATTGCTTCCTCGACGACGATCCGGTTGCCACCGCGGAGCGGTTGCGGCCGGTGCTCGAGGCCCGCTGGGCCGAATCGGGCATCGAAGCATTGTTTGCCGCACCATTTTTCGCAATTGTTCCGTACGAGTGGGATCGTTATGTGCCGTAGGAAAGGGGCCGCATGCGCATCGGCTTGATGGTCGGCTCCGACAAGGAGCGTTCGCGTGCCGATCGGCTTGCCGGCCTGATCGACGACGGGGTCGCCGCCGAAAGCGACGGTTTCACCGCGTTTTGGATGCCCCAGGTCCCCGGCTACCTCGACGCGTTGACCGCCGTGGCGCTGATCGGGCAGGCCACCGACCGCATCGAGATCGGAACCGCGGTCGTCCCGATTCAGACTCGCCATCCGATGATCATGGCGCAACAAGCCCTGACCACCCAGGTCGCGTGCGGCGGACGGTTCACGCTCGGAATCGGACCCTCGCATCATTGGATCGTCAACTCACAGCTGGGCTTGCCCTATGACCGCCCGGCGCGCCTGATGGGTGACTATCTCGACGTGCTGCTCGCTTCCTTCGCCGGTCCGGGCACCGTGGATGTCGACAACGAATACTATTGCGTCCATTCGCCGGTCGATGTCACCGACGCCTTCGAGGTGCCGGTGCTGCTGTCGGCGCTCGGGCCGACGATGCTGCAACTCGCCGGCGAGCGGGCCGGGGGCACCGTGCTGTGGATGGCCGACGAGCGCGCCATCGCCGACCACGTCGTTCCGCGCCTCACCGCGGCGGCCGCCCGGGCCGGGCGGCCCGCGCCCCGGATCGTCGCCGGTGTTCCCGTCGCGCTCTGCTCCAATAGCGAGGCGGACGAGGCTCGCGGCTACGCCAGCGAGGTGCTCGGACACGCGGACTTCTCGCCGAACTATGTGCGACTGCTGCAGCACGGCGACGCCGAAGACGTCGGCGACACCATGGCGGCAGGCGACGAGGCGACCGTCCTGGAGCGGTTGCGCCGCTACCGCGATGCCGGTGTCACCGACCTCGCGGTGCGAATCGTGCCGTTGGGCAAGGACATTGACGAGCGAACCAAGTCGCGACGCCGAACTCAGCAGTTTCTGTCGTCGCTGTGTCCGGCGTTGTGATCACCGCGAGGGCAGACCGAGGACGCGCTGCGCGATGATGTTGCGCTGGATCTCCGACGTGCCGCCCGCGATGGTGCCCGCGTAGCTGCTGATATAGCGCGCGAACCAGCTGGCGGTGAAAAGATCCGGGGCGTAAGGGTTGTACGGGGCCGTCAGCATCTTGTCCCGCAGCCCATCGGCCCCGGCGGCGTCCAGAGCGTGTCGCAGCGCGCTCTGTTCGGCCTCCGAGCCGAACACCTTCAGCACGGACAACGCCGCCACGTCCACCTCGCCGCGAGCCGCTTTACCCAGCGCGGCCGAACCGATCAGCCGCAGCGCGTAGTAGTCCATCACGATGGTGGCGTAGTGGTCCACATTCACCTCGTCGCTGGGCCGGTAGTCCTCGAGGAGTTGCTCGAGCCGGTTGGCGAACGCCATCCACATCAAAGTGCGCTCGTGGCCGAGCGAGCCGTTGGCGACCCGCCACCCGCCATTGAGCGGCCCGACCAGGTTATCCGCGGGCACCCGGACGTCGTTGAAGAACACCTCGTTGAAGTCCAGCTCGTCACGGTCATAGACCGAGGGGAAGGGGCGACGCACCAGACCGGGACTATCGGTCGGGATGAGCAGCGCGCTGATTCCCTTGTGCCGCGGAGCGTTCGGGTCCGTGCGAACGAACGTCAGGATCACGTCGGCATCGTGGGCGCCGGAAGTCCACACCTTCTGCCCGTTGACCACGAACTCATCGCCGACCAATTCGGCCTTCGTCCGCAGCCCGGCCAGGTCGGAGCCGGCTCCCGGCTCGCTCATGCCGAGGGACGCGGTCTTGTCGGCGCGCAGGATCGGGACGGCCCAGCGCCGCTTCTGCTCTTCGGTGCCGAAGGACAACAGCGACGCGGCGATGATGCCGACGCCCTGGGGATTGAAGCAGTGGTAGATCCGGCGTCGCGACAGCTCCTCGCGATGTACGAACTGCTGCAGGATGTTTGCGTTGCGACCACCGAATTCCGGTGGGTTGCCGGGTAGTAGCCATCCGTGGTCGAACTGGAGTCGCTGCCAGCGGCGCGACCATTCGGGCACGTGCGAGGTCGACGACGGGCGCTCCGCGGCTTGGGCCTGCGTCGGCAGGTGTTCGGTGAGGAAGCCGACGAACTCCGCGCGAAAGGCTTCTACGTCGGCGTCAAAGGTGAGCTGCACGGCACTACTCCTCGGGGCGCGGACGGCTCAGCGCGTGAATCCCCACTCCGCCTCGTTCTCTTCGGTTTTGAGGTGCTCGGCCGGGTCCTCGGCGTCGGCCAACGGCGGCTGCGACGCGCGGGAGGTGCGCTGGCCGATTTCGGTGATGGCGTGCACCGGGCAGTCGAGCAGCGCCCGCATGACTGCGTCGCGATCCGCCTCCGCCACCGTGCCGTCCCCGATGAGCGATGCGTACCCCCAATCGTCCAGCGAGAAGTATCCGGGCGCGTGTTTGGCGCAGATGCCGAAGCCGTCGCAGATGGTGCGATCCAGCCGGATTTTCATGCTTGCCTCACAGGTTCCGCCTCGTAGGGACGGTCCGCGCGGAACGCACCGCGGGTGCAGTCCGGGCAGGTGCCGTCGAGATGGGCACCGACGTCGTCCGGGAACTGATCGAGCAGGCTGGCAGCGACGTTGGTCGCGGCATCCAGCGTTGCGCACGCACCGCGTCCGCGCAGCAGCACCGACCAGCGGCGCAACCGTTCGACGTCTTCTGCCGCCGCGGCGCCGTCGCGCAGCGCGCCGGCGGCCGCGGCCATCGCCGCCGTCCCGTTGAAGCACGATCCGCATTGACCCGCGTTTTCACGATCGAAGTACGCGAGCACGGATGCGGCCACCGCGACGGGGCAGTCCTCGGTGATGATCGAAATCGCACCGCAGCCCAGCCCGCTGCCGACGCGGCGCATCGTCTCGTGGTCCAGGGTGGTCTCCAACACGGAGCGGTTGAGCAGACCGGCGAAGTAACCGCCCATCAGCGCTCCGCGCACCCGGTCGGCCGGAACACCGTGCAGGGCAAGCAGTTCCGTGAACGGCAGCCCAAGCGGCAGTTCATACAGGACGGGCGGTCGCCCGCCCCCGGTGATGGTGGCCAGGAAGGTGCCCGACGACAGCGTCGTGCCCTGCGACCGAAAATCGGTCGATCCGTGGCCCTGCAGGTAGGGCAGGTTGGCCAGGGTCTCGACGTTGCTCACCAGCGTGGGCCGGTCATCGACGCCGGCTTCGAAGGGACGCGGCGGCTTGTCCGTCGGCTTGGCCGGGCCGCCGTTGATCGCGCGCACCGCGGCCGTCTCCTCGCCCGCCACGTACCCCGGCGCCACGGTGCGCAGGTCGACGGCGACACCGAGCGCTCCGGGGTCCAATTCGCCCAGCGCGGATTCGATGCTGTGTGCCGATTCCTGATCGGACACGTAGACGTAGGCGCGGTCGGCGGCAACGATCGTCGCGGCCAGCCGCAGTCCGTCCAGGACGAGGTGAGGGCGATTGCGCAACAGCCAACGGTCTTTGACCGAAGCCGGTTCTCCCTCTTCGCCATTCGCCACGACGACGGGCACGCCCAGCAGTCGTCCGTTGTCGCGCACCGACCGCAGCTTCACCGACAGTGGGAACGCCGCACCGCCGCGCCCGACCAGGCCGCTCGATTCGACTTCGGTCAAGAATTCATCGGGGTCGCCAAGCGGGCGGTAGCCACCGACCTTGCGATAGGACGCTAGGTCCTCGCGGGCGTGCTCGCTCAGCAGCCGCGGCGTGCATCCGGGCAACGTCGCGGTGGCGATGGTGGTGGACTGAGTGGTGTTCAAGGCTGGCCTGCCATCGTGTTAGTTAGGCTTGCGCACATGCGAACTGCGGTGGTGCGTGTCAATGTCGACCCGGAAAGCGTGCTCACACCCGCACGACTACGCGACGGCATGGCGGCTCTCCTCGAGCTGGTAGCCGCGGCCGGCGCGGACGTGGTCGCCAATGACCTCGCATCCCGGCCCGCGACCCGCCGCGAAGTGGAGCTGCTCATCGCGGCCGAAGACGGCGACACGGCCAAAGCCACCGCAATCGGATTGTGCACCAGAGCATTCGGCGTTGATCCCGCTGCGGGAGTGGTCACCTTCGTCAGCCGGGGAACCGACGACGACGCGCACGGCGTGCTGTCCGCGTTCGGGCTCACCGGTGACATCGAGCGCACCCCCGGTGCGGGCGGATTCGACATCGTCGAGGTGACCCTGCGCGAGTCCGATCTCGAACGGATCCCGGAAAGCCGCGTGCACACGGCGCTGGAGGCGTCGCTGAATTGTGAGGTCCACATCCGCACTAGGTAGTGCACCGGTTCGCGCCATCACGAACCCAGGAATTCCAGAATGGCGGGCGCCGCCTGCACCCAGGTGTCGAACATGTTGAAGTGCTGCACCCGACCCGCGGCGCGGTCCTCCGACGCCCGCTCCCAGGCATCCTCGGGCCACGGCGGGTCGATGAGCTTCGATCCCTTGATCAGGCAGCTGACTTCCAGCGACGTCCGCTTCGGGTGATCCATGTCGTTCTCACCGCCACGAATGATCAACGTGGGCACCTTGATTCGGTCGAACATCTCGTCCTCGACGCCCGGAATCGTCTGTCCCGGCTTGGAGACGAAGGCGTTGAGCCAGCGCAGCATCAGCTTGAGGAACTCATCCTTGTCGAAGTCGAGGAACCGCTGCTTGTTGTTCGGGTTCTCCTCGATGCGCTCACGCCATTCGGCCACCTTCATCACGCCGTCCATGCCGGTGCCGCGCACCGCGAGGATGCTGGGAATGATGTAGAACGAACCGAGCACGAAGGTGCCGTAAGTGCCGCCGACGATGTTCCACACCACGAGCTTGGTGACCATCTCGGGATAGAGCATCGTGGTCAGCATGGAATCCCTTGCCCCGCCGGAACCTCCGGCCAGAATGCAGCGCTCGAAGCCCAGGCCGGTCACCAGCTTGTGCAGCGTCTCGGCGCGCATGTGGGACTCGCTCTGCCCGTAGAACTGCACGTCCGAGGCCCCGCAGTTGGGGCGGTCCCACAGCAGCACCCGGTAACCGCCCGCGGCCAGGGCGTCGGCCAGCGGACGCAGGCCGGGGATCTCCTTGCTGAACCGGCCGCCCGGCGTCAGCGCAATGAGATCGCCAGAGTCACCGAGGATTTCGTAGACGACATTTCCCCCGTTGATCTCGATAGAAGGCACCCGATTCTCCTGTGGTTAGGCCTGAACCAAAACGTCGTTGCCCACGACGCGCACCGGATAGGTGCGAATACTCCATTCCGGCTTGACCGCCGTCGTACCGGTCGCCAGCTCGAAACCCCATTGGTGCCAAGGGCAGTAGATGTATTCCAGGTCGCGCACCATGACCGAGTCGCCCGGCGCGGTCTCGTCGACGATGGTGCGCCCCCGGGCCCGTCCCGAACACAGCGGGCCGCCTTGGTGGGGGCAGTAGTTCGCGATGGCGTAGAAGGTGCCGTTGACGTTGTAGACGCCGACGCCGTGGCGCCCGATCGGTACCAGTTTGTGTGTGCCCGGCGGGATTTCGTCTACGGTGGCGACGACGTGCTCGCGGCCCTGGGCGAGACGGGGCTCGGGCCGTTTGGTTTCTTCCGTCAACTCAGAGCACCCGGGTCTGACCCTCGAGGACCGGCACGGTCTCGGGCAGGTGATAGGTCGCGATGCCGTTCTTGTACATCACCGCGTCGCGGGCGTGCTTGGGCAGGTGCTTGACCAACCAGCGCGGGTCGTCGAACGTCCAGTGCGGGTAGTCCGAGGAGAACAGCAGGATCTTCTCGCACTCCATCCATTCCAGCGCGCGGGTCAGTTCCGTCTTGTCCTCGGGATAATCGAGCGGTTGGGTGGTGAACTTGATGTGGTCCTTGACGTATTCGGACGGCTTGCGCTTGATGTCGAGCCACGACTTGCGGGCGTCGTAAATCGCGTCCATGCGCCACATCAGCGGCAGGATCCAGCTGAAGGCGTGCTCGACGAACACGATCCGCAGCGTCGGGAACCGGTCGAAGACGCCGTCGAAGATCAGGCTCATCACTTGGTTGGCCGCCAGCAGGGAGTAGGTCACCATGAAGTCGTGGTTGTAGCTGGGGAATCCCACCGGCGGGATCGGCAGCTCGTCGAACTGGCTGCGCGACAGGTGGCAGCTCACGGTGATGTCATTCTTGGTGGCGGCCGCCCAGATCGGGTCGTACTTGGGGTGTCCCCAGGACGGCCGAGGCTCTGCCTTGATCAGGATCTGGGCCATGAAGGGGTGCCCGGCCCAGCGCTCGATCTCGCGCACCGACTCTTCCGGCTCCTCGATCGCGATGCAAATCGAGCCGCGCCACCGCTCGTGCCAGTTGTTGTGGCTGTCCAGCCAGTGATTGGCCTGCCAGTCGTTCAACGCGGCCGACATCGCATGCTGCGCTTCAGGAATGCGCGCCGGGTAGGCCGCGGGCTCCAGGATCGCGATGTCGGACCCGGCCTCCATGATCAGCTGGCGAAACGCCAAATCCGGGTCGCTGCAGGGGAACTCGCCGTTGGCCGGAAACGAGTCCACGCGCATCGCGTAGGAGTGCGCGTAGTCCGGTGCGTCGTAGTAGATCTGCTCACCAACGGTGCGAGTGAGAAAGTACTTGCTGCGCCACGGCTCGGGGATGTACGGGAGCAGCTCTCCGCGCTTGGGGGCCGGGTGGACATCCGAGTCGACGCAGCGGACGGCTATGCGCTCGGTAGCGGGAACCCGCTCCTGCGAATGGGTCAACGTCATCTGGCTCTCCTCAGTTTTCGCGATACTTCTACTGTGCGCCCACCCCGGCGGGAATGTCTATGCCGTAGAGCTGCGCCGCGTTGCGCCAGCACAGCTTCTCGCGCTGTTCGGCCGACAACGCGCTGGGCAGTTTGCTGACATCGCCGCATTGCCAGTGTGGATAACTCGAGCCGAACATCACCATGTCGTCCTTACCGGTGAAGCCAAACCACTCGCCGGCGAATTCGGCGTCGCCGGGGCCGTCGAGACTGCCCTGCACGAAGAACACGTGACCGGGCAGGTAGTCGCTGGGAATCCGCGGTGCCCACGGCGTCTGCTCCAGGTGCGGACGGCCGAAGGTGTCCATCCGCCAGATGAACGGCGTGATGAAGTCGGCGGCGCCGTCGCCCCAGACGAACTTGAGGCCGTCGAACCGCTCGAACACTCCCTCGGCGATCATGTTCATCAGGTGATACAGGTAGTTCAGCGCCATGAAGCTGACGTACTGCTCGTAGGTGCGGGTGTTGCCGTTCGGCGTCGGCGGGAATGCGATGCCCGACCCGACCTCGATGTGCGCGGCGACGGGTAGTCCGGCGTCGACGGCGGCCTCCCAAATCGGCCAGAACTGCGGTTTGCCGTACAGCTCGCGGGATTGCAGCGGGACGCCGATCTGGACCACCCGCGGGTGCGCACGCCACCGCTCGATCTCGCGCAGCGCGCCGGGGATGTCGTCGGGGTTCACCCGGATGGTGCCGCGGAACCGCTCGCCGAACTGGCTGGACTCCAGCCAGTTCGACACCATCATCTCGTTGTGCGCGGCGTGCAGGGCGCTGCCCAGGTGCCGGTCCGGCATGATGCCGCGCGCCATCGGGTGCAGCACCGCCACATCGACGCCGCGCTTCGAGAACAGTTCATTGGCAACGAAATCCGGGTCCGAACCCGGGTACTGGCGGTCCGGGCCCTCGGTGTTGGGCGCGTACTCACCGCCTGGGGCGCCGTACCAGTCCATCTCGTAATCGGGGAAGCCGCGGCTCTTGAACGGCTCGCGCAGGGTCTTGCGCAGGGCCTTGTTGGACGGGAAGAAGATGTGCACGCTGGCGTCGATCAACGGGGTGCTGGTTCCGTCGGCGTGTGTGATCACAAGAGCCACCCTTCGGCTGCGGCGGCGAAAGCCGGCCGCGCGAGGTCAGATGATAGCCAATCTAACATTTCGTTCGGTGGTCCATCAACGGGTTTCCGGTAAGCATTTCGTTTATTCATCGTCGCTGGTGGCACGCGTTTTGTGGTCGTCGGAGCAAGTATGGTTCTTCTTTGCGGATAATACCATTCTCCGAGGTGGGGGAGGGACGCGATCGCGGGCTCGTCGCCGCGGCGGCCGGGGCGATGGGCTAGTCCGATGCACCGCCCACCGTCACGCCCGCGGCCCGCTCGAACGGTTTGATCACCGTCGTGAAGTCGGATTCGGGCCCCTCGTCGCGGGCAAGGGCCTCCCACAGCCGGCCGATCGTCTCGGCGACCTCGGCGGGAACGCCAAGCGCCCGCGCTTCATCGAGGTAGAGCCGCACGTCCTTGAGCATCAGCCCGGTGGCGAAGCCGTAGTCGAAGGTGCGCGGCAGGATCGCGCGGGGGAACTTGTCGCGGCTCGCGCTCGTCGCACCCGATCCCGCGTTGAGCACCTCGATCATCACGGCGGGGTCGAGGCCGGCCTTGACGCCCATCACGACGACTTCCGCGGTGGCGGCCAAGACGTTGGCCGCCAAGATGTTGTTCGCCAGCTTCATCGTCTGCGCCGCGCCGGGCTTGTCGCCGACATACATCGGCCGGCCGAGCGCTTCGAGTGCGGTTCGCACGAGGCCGAATTCGTCGCGCGGGCCCGAAACCATGAGCGCCAGCGTCCCTTTCTCGGCCCCGCTGACACCGCCGCTGACCGGGCTGTCCATCGCCACGATGTCGCGCCGGGCCAGCATCGCGTGGATCTGCACCGCCATTTGGCTACCGACAGTGGACAAGTCGACGTAGCGCCGCACCCGCGCCCCCTCGATCACGCCCGCCGGGCCGGTCGCCACCTCCAGCGACACACTCGGGGTGGGCAGGCTGGCCAGCACCGTTTCGGCGCGGTCGGCGACCTCCTTGGCCGACGACGCCGGGCGGGCGCCAAGGGCGACGACGCGCTCGAGTGCCTCGCCGCTCGTGTCGAAGGCGACGACGTCGTGATATTCCCGGAGGAGGCGGGATGCCATGGGAAGGCCCATATTTCCGAGTCCGATGAACCCGATCTTCATGTTGGGTCCCTTACCTCGATGGTGGCGACCCGGCCCCCGCAAGCGGGAGGTGCCCCCGGCGCCCGGCTCCGCCGCGCTAGCGGTCGCCACTATCCCGGTCCAGTTCGCCGAACGCCTCACCCGCGATGCGAAAGCTGTCGACGGCGGCCGGCACGCCGGCGTAGATGGCCACCTGCAGGAAGACCTCGCGGATTTCCTCACGGGTGACACCGTTGGTCAGCGCCGCCTTGATGTGTGTGCGTAATTCGTTGGGCCGGTTGAGCACCGAGATCATCGCCAGGTTGAGCATGCTGCGGGTCTTGCGCGGGAGTTCCTCGCGGCCCCAGACGGCACCCCAGCAGTATTCGGTGACGAGGTCTTGCAGGGGCCCGGTGAAGTCGTCCGCGTTGGCCAACGCGCGGTTGACATACTCCTCGCCCAGCACCTCGGAGCGGATGTCAAGCCCCCGCTGGTAGGTTTCGCGATCCAATGCACATCTCCCTTCAATTCGGGGCAGCGGCCCTCGATGTAGTCGCGCGTGCGCTGGCGAGGTTCCGATTGCCTGAGCGCAGTCTTGCACCGTGGTCGCTCGGCGGGGTCTACAGTCGAGGTTCTAATGAAGCTGTCCACTTTCTGTTCTCATTGCCGCCGGACGGGTGCTTCAACGTCGCGGTAACCAAAAGTCTTGCGCCGCAAGGAATACGAACTGACGGTGCCGACCTGGGCGACTCTGGACGTAGAGGAGAAGCAGTGACCGGAGCAAGCGCTGACATCTGGGAAGTGATGTCGACGGCCCGGACCATCCGGCGCTTCACCGACGAGCCGGTGGACGATGCGACCCTGGCGCGGTGTCTCGAGGCGGCCAGGTGGGCCCCCTCGGGCGCCAATGCGCAAGGCTGGCGATTCGTGGTGCTGCGATCGCCCGAGCAGCGGGCGGTGGTGGCCAAGGCCGCGGCCCACGCGCTGGAAGTGATCGAGCCGGTCTACGGCATGAACCGGCCCGCCGACGACGACAACAGCCGTCGAGCCCGCACCTACCGTGCGACATACGAATTGCACGACCGCGCCGGTGAATTCACTTCGGTCCTGTTCGCCCAGGCGCATTACCCGACGGCGTCCGAACTGCTGCTCGGCGGTTCGATCTTTCCCGCCATGCAGAACTTCCTACTGGCCGCCAGGGCCCAGGGCCTGGGTGCCTGCCTGACCAGCTGGGCCTCGTACGGCGGTGAGCAGCTGCTGCGGGAAGCCGTCGGGGTACCCGAGGGCTGGATGATCGCCGGCCACATCGTGGTGGGGTGGCCGAA